>CAZYRX010000073.1:0-8393 GCA_964649895.1 uncultured Halanaerobium sp. | reverse complement strand
AAAATCGAATTGGTATATTTTGGATTTATTTATTTACAAATACTTTTAATAATGATAAGATTTATATAATGTTATTAATAATTATTTTTATTATGATTTATTACTAGTAGAGAATGGAGGATTATTATGAATTTTGTATTTATCTCACCATATTTTCCAAACAATTTTTATAATTTTTGTGTTGGCCTAAAAGAAGCTGGAGTTAGAGTATTAGGTATTGGAGATAAGGCATATGATGAATTGAGGGATGAACTTAAAGATTCATTAACAGAATATTATCGAGTTGATAATATGGAGAATTATTCAGATATGATTAAAGCATGTGGTTATTTTACTTCTAAATACGGTAAGATCGATCGCATTGAATCAAATAATGAATACTGGCTGGAAACTGATGCTAAATTAAGAAAAGATTTTAATGTTTTTGGTTTGAAAATAGATGACATTGATAAAATGAAATATAAATCTAAAATGAAAGAAGTATTTCAGAGTGCAGGTATAAGTGCAGCTAGAGGAAAAGTAGTTAATGATATTCAGAGTGCAGAGGAGCTTATCGAAGAGGTAAGCTATCCGGTTGTTGTTAAGCCTGACAAGGGTGTAGGAGCTTCTGACACTTATAAACTGAATAATGAAAATGAACTTGCCGGATTTTTTGAAAACAAAGATAAAGTTGATTATATAATGGAAGAATTTATTGAAGGGGAGATTCATACCTTTGATGGTCTGACAGATCAAAATGGTAATATTGTCTTCTCATCTTCTATGGTTTATAAGGATGGAATTATGGAAACTGTAAATGAGGGTCTGGACATGTTTTATTATATACCCAAAAATTTACCTGAAGATGTTGTGGAAGTCGGCAGGAAAACAGTAGATGCTTTTGATTTAAAAGAAAGATTTTTTCATTTTGAATATTTTAAAATGGATGATGGACGTATTGTTGCTCTAGAAGTAAATGTGCGACCACCTGGTGGTCTGACACTTGATATGTTTAATTATGCTAATGATATTAATATTTACAGTCAGTATGGCAAACTTGTTGCCCATGGAGTATTTGATGCAGATGTCAGCAGAAAATACAACTGTTTTTATATCGGAAGAAAGAATTTTATAAATTACAAACATTCCCGCGAGGATATATTAAATAGTTATGGAGATTATATAGTTACACATGAGCCGATTTCTCCTGTGCTTGCTCCGGCAATTGGTGATTATGGCTTTATCTTGAGAACGAAAAATATCGAAACGGGTAAAGAAGCAGTACGTTATGCTCTGGAACAGCCTTAGGAGGAAATTAATTGAATATAGAATACAGAAATTTTTATAGTTCTCATTTAAATAGAGATATGCCTTTCAAAATTTACGGCCACAGTGGTAAGCCGATGCTTGTTTTTCCTTCATCTGGTGGTAGTTTTCATGAATATGAAGACTTCGGGATGATCGATGCTATCTGGCCTTATATTGAATCAGGAAAAATTACAGTTTATACTGCAAACAGCATAGATTCCGATTCATGGCTTAATTATGATCTTCATCCCCACGATAAAGCTGTAGTACACAACAACTATGATAAGTATATAATTCATGAACTTCTGCCGCTTATCAAATATCATTCCAACTGGCAGGGTGGTCTGATAGCTACTGGGGCAAGTATGGGAGCTTACCATGCTGTGAACTTCTATCTGCAGCATCCAGATGCATTTGATACGGCTGTTGCATTAAGTGGTATTTATGATGCGAGATTTTTTACTGGAGGCTATATGGATACCGAAGTATATCTGAATTCTCCGGTGGATTATTTAAAAGAACTTGATGATGAGTGGTATTTAAATCACTACCGCAAAAATAAGCTCATAATTTGTGCTGGACAAGGACGCTGGGAAGAAGAGACATTAAGAGATACCCGGCTTTTAGATACTATCTTTGCAGAAAAAGGTCTACCTGCCTGGTTTGATTACTGGGGCTATGATGTAGATCATGACTGGCCAGCCTGGAGGGCACAGATGCCTTACTTTATGGAAAAGTTAAAAGAAAACGGTATTATTTAAATATTGAAGAGAATATACTCTGGGTTAAATAGCTCAGAGTTTTTGCTTTTTAAAGTAGTTATTTAGCTTGAGAACCAAGAATTTAAATTTTAATTGAGGAGTTTAACTATGGCAGCAAAAGATATAGATATAATTGTTATTGAAGACTTTTATTCACATCATTTGAATAATTATAGAGATATAAAGATCTATCTACCTCCATCATACAATAGTAAGCAGAATAAATACTACCCTGTATTATATACACATGATGGTCAAAATGTTTTTGAGGGAGTAGAATCTTATTCAGGTGACTCATGGGATTTACATAAAACAACTCAGGAGTTAATAGATGAAGAAATGATTGAAGAAATTATTATTGTCGCAGTTGATAATATGAAAGAAGAAAGATTGAGTGAATATGCTTATGAAGATGGGACTTATAAGGGTGAAGAAGTTAAAGCGAGAGCGGAGATTTATGAAAAATTTATCACTGAAGAGTTGATGCCTGTCATCGAAAAAGAATTCAGGGTCAAAAAAGGACCAGAAAATACAGCTTTGCTGGGTTCATCAATGGGTGGTTTGGTAACTTTTAATATTGGCATTAGAAGATCTGATTTATTTGGGAAACTGGCAGTAATGTCTCCATCTTTCTGGTGGGGTAATAGTTCACCATTAGAAAAGCTTGATGCATATGATTACTGTAACTTGAAAACTAGAATCTGGCTGGATACAGGTGAATCAGAAGGGGAATTTATGTCTTTTTCAGATGCTGTAATTGATAGATTGATAGAGATAAAAAATTGTGAAGAGATTGATCTG
Organism: uncultured Halanaerobium sp.; assembly: GCA_964649895.1. Classification (GTDB taxonomy): domain Bacteria; phylum Bacillota; class Halanaerobiia; order Halanaerobiales; family Halanaerobiaceae; genus Halanaerobium. The sequence continues at coordinate 5,544 of CAZYRX010000073.1, read as the reverse complement.
GCTTATTACCTGGCACCAGGTGCTGTACATAACGAATTGGACTGGGGTGAACGGGTACATTGTCCCCTCCTTTATTTTTTTGGAAATATTGGAGAAAAGAAAGAAATTAAACTTTATGGAAAGAAAAGAATTGAAATCAATGAAAAAAAAGCTAGAATAAATCCTGTTCTTAACTTTGATTCTGGTTTCATGATGACAGTTTTGGATGGCAATTTTAAATCTTTAAATCCAAAGGTTTTAAAAGTAGATGATAAAGGTAAGTTAACTCCCAAAAAAGCAGGTAAAGTAAAAATAAAGTTCAGTGCTTATGGATTAAAAGCAGCTAGACAAATCATAGTAAAAGATTAATTAATAGATCCGATTAGGCTTAATGTAAGTTAATTAATATATTTTTCAATCTTCCATTAACTAAGTAATAATTTAATGAACAACAATTTAAAATTTAAATTAACGCAGAAATAATCTAATATATTTTATTATAATGTTAACAGTTAACTTTAAAATCTTCTAAAAAGTAGTATAGTAGTTTTATAATAATATTTTTGTGGGTTTTTCTAATAATAGTGGAGGTGTTTTAGGGTGAGTAAAAACATAAAATCAGTTGGAATTATTGCAAATCCTGCTTCAGGAAGAGATATCCGGAGGCTGGTAGCACATGGTTCGGTTTTTGATAATGCAGAGAAAGTTAATATTGTTAGGCGTATACTGCTGGCTTTAAATACTCTTGATATAGATAGAGTCTATATGATGCCTGACTCTTATGGAATCGGTAATGAAGCAGTAAATGGACTCTGGGGTGAAGAAAAAGAAAATTTTAAATTAGATGTGGAAATATTGGGAATGACGGTAACCGGTACTGCAGAAGATTCATTTACTGCAGCTGCTTTGATGGAAGAAAAAAATGTAGATATCATTATTGTTTTAGGAGGAGACGGAACAAATAGAGTTGTTGTTAAGGCTCTTACAGATACACCGATTTTATCTCTTTCTACAGGAACAAATAATGTTTTCCCTATCATGGCAGAGAGCACGATGCTTGGTCTTGCAGCAGGATTATTTACAAAATTTAGTGATAAAGAAAAACAAAAGGTTACAGAACCTATCAAATGTATATATGTTATCAAAGATGGTAAAATTGAGGATATTGCTTTAATAGATGCTGTTGTAGTTAATGAATCATATATTGGAAGCAGGGCACTCTGGCATACTGAACTTCTTGAAGAAATATTTGTTACCAGAAGTACATCACATGATATAGGAATGGTATCAATACCTGGACGCTTAACAGAAGTTAAAGTAAATGAAGATGGTGGAGTATTCTTAAAAGTTGGAGAGCCGAATCAGAAAGTTAGAGCTGCAATTGCACCGGGTGTAATTAGAGAGATAGGGGTAGAAGATTGGAAAAAGGTAGATCAGGAAGAAATCATCGAATTGGAGCCTAAAAAAAGAATAATCGCTTTAGATGGAGAACGGGAGCTTGTAATAAGGAAAGATGATAAGGTCAAAATGCAGTTAAGCCATGCTGATGCTCGCTTTTTAGATTACAAACAGGCACTAAAGCTTGCTGACAGCAAAAAGATGCTTTCTTAACTTTAAAGCTGATTTTCATATAAATTAAAAAATTTAAATTAATATAAGCAGCAAAAGACCGCAATTAGAGAAGTAGTCATACCTCAATTGCGGTTTTGTTTATTTAATATGATTAAATTATTGAATTTAAAGAAACAAAATAGAGTTGCTCTCGATACTAATATTAATACTCTCGATTGATGCTGTTTGATTAATATGTATATGACCACCAGCATAAATCAGATTTGAAGCAGCATTTGAAACAATAAAAGCAAGAGTCACAGCGAACAACAGAACAATCAGTTTGTCTTTTATAGTTTTTATCATGTTAATTTCCTCCTCTTTCAATATATATGTATGTATTATTTTTTATGTTAATAATAATATATCATAAACTTTTCTTAATAGCAATAGTAATTATTACTGATAAGAGAAGTTTTATTAAACTTTTGATTTAAAAAATCTTTATTATATTGAATATCATGGTAAAGTAGATATATCAAAAAACAAGAAAAAGAGGAAAAAAAATCGAGATTAAATTATATTTAGAAAATTAATAAAACCCCTTTAAATTTGTAGCTTCTTCAGTTAAGCTATATAATAGACTTAGAAATAATAAGTTTAAATAGTTTTATATAATAAATCAACAAATAAATATATGATATCTAAAATATAGAGAAAAATTTGGAGGGGTAATATGGCATTAGAAACAAGGTCGAGTCGGATGGGTCAGGAACCAATAGGTAGATTACTTTTTAAGTTATCTGTGCCTGCTATAATTGGTATGCTTATCCAGGCGCTTTATAATATAGTAGATAGTATTTATGTAGGACGTTTAAGTACAGAGGCACTTTCTGCCTTATCAGTTTCTTTTCCTATTCAGATGTTTTTGATTGCAATTGGGGTAGGAACAGGTGTGGGAACAAGCTCATTGATTTCCAGACTTTTGGGAAGAGGGAATAAATCTCGAGCAAATAATGTAGCCGAACATGTTTTTTTTATTGCAATAATTTATGGAATAATTGTTGGAATAATTGGTCTCTTTTTTGCAGAAAATGTGATTAGAGTTTTTACGAATGATCCTGTTTTAATAGATTTAGGTTATCAATATATTAAAGTTATTTTAACAGGTTCGATGGCAATATTTTTACCGGCTACATTTAACTACATACTTCGTGGTGAAGGAAACACTTTTGTACCTATGCTGACAATGATAATTGGTGCAGTTTTAAATATGATCTTAGATCCATTCTTGATTTTTGGCCTGGGTCCCTTTCCTCAGTTGGGTGTAGCAGGTGCTGCTTATGCAACTGTATTTTCTCGTATATTTGGTGGTATATTTATTATTTTTGTCTTGTTTAGTGATAAAAATGAATTGACTTTAAATTTGAAGGACTTTAAGTTTGATTTTCATATTATAAAAGAAATATATAATATCGGTCTACCTGCAATGGCTAATAGACTTCTTTTTAGTACTTCAATGGTATTTATAAATTTAATTCTTGGAGCATTTGGGTCAACAGCAATAGCTGTAATGGGATTAATATTTAGAATGCAGTCCTTCTTTTTAATGATGGTTTTTGGATTGACACAGGGATATCTGCCATTAGTCGGCTATAATTATGGACACAATAATCCACAGCGCATGAAAAGAACAATTTTTATAGGAAATGCTGCTGCACTTTCTTTTGGAATGCTCGGATTTGCTGGATTTCAGCTTTTTCCAGAGTTTATAATAAAATTATTTAATAGTGATCCTAAATTATTAGAGATCGGTGTTATCGCATTAAATAGAGTAAGCTTATCTTACTTTTTCATGGTAATAAATATCATGGGAGTTGCAACTTTTCAGGCTGTTGGTAGAGGAATGCCCAGCTTTGTTATTACATTTTTACGACAGGCAGTATTATTGGTGCCGGGAATGTATCTTTTAGGTCAAACTTTTGGGTTAGATAGTGTTTGGTTTTCATTTCCAATTGCAGAGACAATTAGTTTTGTACTCATGATGATCTGGTTGACTGCTGCAATAAAAGATTCCATGTCTAATATGAGAGCTGCAGAAGCTTCGGATAACTAAGCTGAAATAAATTTATTATGCATTTATAGGAAATCAAGACCTGCCTTAGGGCGGGTTTTTTCTTTTTGAGCATATATATATTTTATTTATATCCGTGTACACACGGATATAAAGGACCTGAACTATTCACATATGAAGATAATTAGCTTATACTTAAATTAGAATCAATATTCAGAAAATTGAAAAAGACTGGAGGGGTTTTATGACAGAATGGAATAAAGTAAATGATGCACTAGGAACTGTGAATAGAGGCGACCCCTGTGAATCTGGACTCTGTACTTTATGCAGAGCTGACTGTAAAGGCAAATGTGAGACCTGGCTTTCTTCTTTAAAAGGAAGAAGCATGTTATATCCTAGAGATTTTGGTGAGATTACTTCTGGAAGCAGCAATATTTATGCTGATGGAGTGGGATATCACTCATTGAGAATTCAGGGATATGCACATGGAGCAAGTGGATTAACTGAAGGTTTAACTAAAAATTCTGATGATTGTATTTTCCCGAATGTTGATATCGAAACAAGTTTTGGTAATAAAATAAAAACTAAAGCTAAAATACCGATGATGACCGGAGCCCTGGGCTCAACATTTATTGCAGAAAAATACTGGAATTCTTTTGCGATTGGTGCCGCTCTGGCTGGATTTCCGATAGTTATTGGAGAAAATGTGGTAGGAGTTGATAAAGAATCGGTTATTAAAAACGGCAAAATTATTAAAGCCCCTGAACTGGACCGCAGAATTGAGATATATAATAAATATTCTAAAGATGGATATGGTTCAATTTTTGTGCAGCTTAATGTTGAAGATACAAGAAATGGTGTAGCTGAATATGTAATAGATAAATATGGTGATGAGGTAATAATTGAATTGAAGTGGGGACAGGGTGCTAAAGATATAGGTGGAGAAATTCAGGTGGAGAGTTTAGAGTATGCTAAATTTCTTACTGAAAGAGGTTATCTGGTAGATCCTGACCCGAATAAAGAGGCAAATCAAAAGGCATTTCAATCTGGAGCTATAAAAAGTTTTGCAAGGCACAGCCGGCTTGGAAATACAGATATTAGTGATGCAGATGAACTGAAAAACTCCTTTATGGATAGAGTAGAATATTTGAGAAGCTTAGGCTATAAGAGGATTTCTTTAAAGACTGGAGCTTATGGTATGAAAACTCTGGCAATGGCTTTAAAGTTTGCTTCTGAAGCTGATCTTGATCTACTGACAATTGATGGTGCTGGAGGAGGAACCGGAATGAGTCCCTGGAATATGATGGAACACTGGGGGATCCCACCACTGCAGCTGCATATCAAAGCTGTTGAATATGCAGATCTGTTAAAAGAAAAAGGTATGAATGTACCAGATTTATCATTTGCCGGTGGACTTGCAAGAGAAGACCATGTTTTTAAAGCACTAGCACTAGGTTCTCCTTATGTAAAAACGATATGTATGGGAAGAGCCCCTATGATCCCTGGATTTTTGGGTTCAAACATTGAGGGGGTTTTCAAACCTGAAAAACGAGAAAGTTTGAATGGAAATTGGGAAGAACTTCCAAAGACTGTTAAAGAAATTGGAACTACTCCAGAAGGTATTTTTTCGGGCTGGTATGATGTTGAAGAGATCGTTGGCTCTAAAGAAATGGAGAATATCCCTTATGGTGCTGTAGCACTGTATACTTTTGTGAATAAAGTGAGTGCAGGTTTAAAACAATTTATGGCTGGAGCCCGGAAATTCAAGCTTGAAGAAATTGACAGATCAGATCTAATATCTGCAAACAGGAAAACTGAAAAAGAAACGGGGATTCCTTATTTAACTGATGCTTTTGATGAGCAGGCGAGAAAAATATTACTCGAAAAATAAATTTTATACAGATTCCTAACCTGACAACTATGATAACTATTTATATTTT
>CAZYRX010000072.1:0-8868 GCA_964649895.1 uncultured Halanaerobium sp. | reverse complement strand
TTCAAATAATACTTGACAATGAACATACGTACTGCTATAATATTGTTAGGTGAACATTTGTATTGAACAGCAGTTCTTGAATGCTTGGATAAAGAAATAAGGGGGAATTAATAATGGAAACCATTAATAGTTATTCTGCAGGTTTTAATAGTTATTCTGAGAAAAAAAGACGCAAAAATAATAAAAAGTTCTTTTTAAAGGTGATTATTGCTTTATTTTCTATTCTAATACTTACTTTTTTACTTACAGCTTTATTTTCAATGATTGGTTTTGGAGAAAATGAACAGGAATATATAAAGCATCAAGTTGAAGCAGGAGAATCTCTCTGGTCAATTGCAGTTCTTTATTATGATGATAATATAGATATTAGAAAGGCAGTTTATCATATTAAAAAAACTAATAATATTGAAACATCTATAATAAACCCGGGTGAAAAATTAATTATTCCTGTTAATTGATTTTTATAATCTTAAAAAATATAATTAAATATGGAATTTATAAATATTACCTAATTAATTTATCAAATTTCAATTAATAATATCAATATATAATTAGAGAGGAAGAAAATACAGCATTATGAATAAAGCCGTTATTTATGCTAGGGTTAGCACAGATAAAGACAGTCAAAAAAGCAGTCTTAAACGCCAAAAAGAAGAATTATTAAGTTATGCAGAGAAAAATGAATTTAAAATAGTTAAAATCATTGAAGAAAAAGAAAGTGGATTTAATGAAAGCCGCCAGGGTATATTAGATCTTCTCGAAATATTACAGCAGGATAAAGCAGAAATTGTATTAGTACAGGATAGTACTAGACTTGGACGAGGAAATGCAAAAATGGCTCTAATTCATCAGATTGAAAAACTAGGTGCTCAAATACATACTTTGGCTGATAAAGGTCCTATAGCACTCAATGATCTTGAAAAGATGATTTTAGAGATACTATCTGTAGTTGAGAGTTACCAACAGCAGTTAAGAAATAAAAATATTAGTAGAGCAATGAAAAAGAAAATAGAATCTGGAGAATTTAATCCAGCAGATAATTTAAAGAACATCGACCAGGGTGGTAGAGATAGAAAGAAAATTCCACTTAAAGAGATCATCCGTTTAAGAGAGCTTGAACTAAGTTTTAAAGATATTGCAGCTACTTTAAGGGGCTTAGGATATGATGTATCTAAATCAACTGTACACAGAAGATATCAAGAATATAAAAATAAAGATTAATTCTAATGGAATTAAAAAAATGTTTATCCGGGCAGAAGATTATAGAGCTGCCTGGGTTTTTTTATTTTTTAAAATCCCAATTTCTTAAGCAAACTTAAGATATGAGATAAGAAGAGAAAATCGAATTTTAAGTGAATTTAACTATTTTTGCTTAATTTTTATAATAACTTCGTAAAATTATTATTTTACGAAGTTTTGTTTTTAAAGAAAATACCGCTTTAATGTAAAAAGCTGTGTGATTATACATCAAAGCGGAAACTTTTGCTTTCTCGCGGCTCTCTATAAACCCTAAAAGTATAAATTATTCTAAGAAATATTAAATTTAATTTTAAAAAATAATATTTTAAAGAACTTCATCTATTATTTCTAATTTTCTTTATAAACTGCAATTACCTCTCCATAATAAAATGTATGCATATTTCTATCTGGATATTTCTTTTCTAAAATATCCTGGTCAAGATTTTCTTCCAGCATATCCTGCTTATATTTAATCCTGCAGATAAAATGCAGATCATTATTTTTTATTACAGGCACATCACATTCTTTAACTTCTGTTAATTCTAAACCAAGTTCTTTAACTTTATTATGATTTCTTCCTGATTTTGTTCCACAAAACTGTAGTTCTTTTTTATGTTGGCCATTTAATGGTACACTAACTGTAAAATATTCACTGTTCTCTAAAAATTTATGTGTGTAGCGTGATTTTCTAACTGGAGCCATTAAAATATCTTGATTCCAGATAAATCCAACTGTACCCCAGCCCATTGTCATTGTATTAACTTTTTTATTATTTTTAGTTGTTAAAAATACTCCTGCTGCTAAAACTTCTTTATATTCATTTAATACCTGATCAAAATTTATTTTTTTCACTACTAGCACCTCTTTTTAAATATATTCATATTATTATATTATATATACCATAAAAAAGCTGAATATAACTTTTAAGAAATATTCAGCCTTTATTTACATATTAAAATTATAATTCTATAATTATTTTAATTTTCCATTTTCATGTAATTCTTTTATTTGAGCTACATCTTTATCTCCACGACCAGAAAGATTAATAATTACAATTTGATCTTTTTCTAAGTCCGCAGCTATTTTCATTCCACCTGCAATAGCATGAGCGCTTTCTAATGCTGGTATAATACCTTCTTTTTCTGATAATAAATGGAAAGCATCCAGTGCTTCTTGATCAGATGCTGTTGTATATTCAGCACGACCAGAATCTTTAAGAAAACTATGTTCAGGACCAACTCCCGGATAATCAAGACCTGCAGCAATTGAATGAGTGTGAGAAATTACATCACCATCATCATATAAAACATAACTTTTAAAACCATGTAATTCTCCTGGTTTACCATAAGTTAAAGGAGCTGCATTTTCACCAGGCTTATCTCCTTTTCCTCCTGGTTCAATTCCCAGAATATTAACTTCTTTATCATCAACAAAAGGAGCAAATAAACCTATGGCATTACTACCTCCACCGACACATGCAACTAAATAATCTGGTAATTTACCTTCTTTTTCGAGTATTTGTTCTCTAGCTTCTTTACCAATAACAGATTGAAATTCTTTAACCATAGTCGGATATGGGTTTGGACCAACAGCAGAACCAAGCATATAAAATGTATTATCTGCATTTTGAACAAAGTCTTTTAAAGCTTCATCGACTGCATCTTTCAGTGTTGCATCACCACTTGAAACACCACGAACTTCTGCTCCGAGCAGCTCCATCCTAAACACATTTAGCTCCTGACGTTTAATATCAACATCACCCATATAAATTACACAATCCATATTAAATAAGGCACATGCTGTTGCAGTTGCAACTCCATGCTGTCCTGCACCTGTTTCAGCAATAACCCTTTTTTTGCCCATTTTCCTTGCTAATAATGCCTGACCAAGACAGTTATTGATTTTATGAGCACCAGTATGATTTAAATCTTCCCTTTTTAGATATATCTTTGCTCCACCAACTTCTTCAGTTAAGGTTTTAGCAAAATATAATGGACTTGGTTTACCTACATAATCTTTGAATAAATAATTAAGTTCTTCTAAAAAATCTGGATCATCTTTTATTTCATAAAAAGCATTTGTCAAATCTTCTAAAACATCAGCTAATTCTGGAGGTACAATACTACCACCAAAATCACCAAAAAACCCATTTCTGTTCTCTTCTCTACTCTTCTTTTGCATTCTCTCATCCTCCATCTCAAATTTTTTGAATTTAATAAAAGTTTAGCAGATTTATGCTTTTGTGTCAACCTTAATCAACCAAGTCTTGTCCCCAGTTCAACTTCTCTTTCTGGTTCAATCAATACAACTCCAGCTTCTCCATAAACTCCTAAGACTAATACCTCTGACATAAAATCAGCAACTTGTTTTGGTGGGAAGTTTATTACTGCCAGAACCTGTTTACCTATTAAATCCTGTGGTTTATATAAATCAGTAATCTGGGCACTGGATTTCTTTTTTCCTATTTCTTCACCAAAATCAAGCCAGATCTTATATGCAGGTTCATTAGCCTCCTCAAATACTTTAGCTTTTAGTATTTTGCCTACCCGGATATCTAATTTCAAAAAATCTTTAAATTCTGCCATATTAACAAATCCTTTTTTAATATTAGTTTTTTAAAATCTTCTTATGTTTTTATTAATATTTTTTAAATCATATATCTTTAGTAGTTATTATAATTTTTTTAAAGGGCTGTTAGTACAGCCCTTTAAAAATTAAATAATATTATATATTTTTAGAAGTTTAAACTGTTCTTTTACCTCTATCCCAATCTACAGTTGTTTTATCTATTTCAAATTCTTCACTTTCTTCATTAAAAGTTAAAAAATAATCATTGTTTAGCTTTATTCCTAATTCACCTTTGTACTTATGACCATCTAAATTGTTATCTACTTTAGCCTGTTTTATAGAATCACATCCAGTTACAACACCTAGAGGATAGTTATCCTCTTTAATCAGTACATCAATTCCTAAAGGGCATTCATCTTCAGGAGCATAATTAACTAAATAATTTTCCTCAACATACTTATCTGGCAGTCTAATCCAGGTTATTCCTTTTTCCTCATTTTTAACATGATCTAAATATTTATTATCAATCTCCATTAACTCATCTACCAGCAGCCACTGGCCAGCAATATTAAATTCTTTTCCTTCTTTTTGAGGATAATTTTCAGAAGTTATTTCCCTTAAATTTTTAGAGTAACTTGCCAATTTTTCTTTATCTACAACTTTAGCATTTTCATCTAATTCTAAGCAATAAACAATTTCCATAAAACTCAGCTCCTCTCTTTTTTCTGAAATTTTAAACAACCCTTTAATTTTCTTTAATGCTTATATTATTAAGTCTAAATTCCATTATCTATATTTAATAAATTAGATAAATATTCTAATAATCCTGCATAATTTATATCTTAATGCTTATTATTTTTTGCCATTTATCTATAATAATTTTTATGTAAAGATGGATATTATTTTCTTTTAGAAGTATATTTATTTTCTTTTATATAAAAGCGCCATTTTTTATCTTTATATTCTTCCGCATACTCGATATTTACTCTTGGGGATGCTGCTATTTTGATATCTTGATCTTTATTTTCGAGCAGATATAATTTATTGCTTTTTACTAGATCACAGCCATTGAAACTTTTATCAATCTTTAATGCCTGTGATAATTTACCAGGTCCATTTGTTAATTCTTCAATTTTCTTACTTTTTATCTGTCTATTTTCTTTTATTATTTCTAAGCCCTGCAGTGGTTCAACAGCTCTGATCAAAACCGCATGAGGATTATTTTCTTCAGATGTGACAATATTAAAACAATAATACATGCCATAAATCAAGTAAATATAAGCTAAACCACCTTTTTTAAACATAGTTTCGGTTCGCTTCGTTTTCTTATTTGCATAGGCATGAGAAGCTTTATCCTCAGCGCCCATATATGCTTCTGTGTCAACAATTTTAACCAATATCTTTTTTCCATTAATTTCTCTTACCAAAATTTTTCCTAATAAAGCTTTAGCTGCCGAGACTGCATCTTTTTGATAGAAATCATAACCTAACCTCATTAGCTTTCACCTCAAAATTTTCCATAATGCTCACTCATTTGTATTTATTTTGACCCTCCTCGGGGCAAGCCCACGAGGTTTGCGAGTAGACTTTAACTTCTATCCCCTGCATATATAGACTTATTTCAATGCAATTTCAACTGCTTTTTCTGCATGTAACTGTGTTGTATCAAATACAGGTATCTCACAATCTTTATCTTTTATGAGCAGTGGGATTTCTGTGCAGCCTAAAACAACTCCTTCTGCACCTTTTTCCTCAAGATCTTTTATTATCTTTTTAAATTTTTCTCGAGATGAATCTTTAATAATACCCGAAATAAGTTCTTTATAGATAACATTATGAACAACTTCTCTATCCTTTGGATCAGGTATAATAACATCTATTTTATGTCTTTCTTTTAATCTCTTTTTATAAAAGTCTTCTTCCATAGTAAATTTTGTTCCCAAAAGGCCAATTTTGCTCATATTATGAGCTTTAATCTCTTCAGCTGCAGCATCAGCAATATGTAATAAAGGAATTTCTATATTGTTCTGAACTTCTGATGCCATTTTGTGCATTGTATTAGTACAAATTAAAATTAAATCTGCACCTGATTTTTCCAGTTTTTTGGCAATATCAATCATTTTAATCGTTAATAATTCCCATCTATTCTCATGCTGTAATTTTTCAAATTCCGCAAAATCTACCGAATACATTATACTCTTACAGGAATGTGGTTCTCCTAAATTTTCTTTAACAGCTTCATTTATTATTCGATAATATTCAAGTGAAGATTCCCAGCTCATTCCTCCAATTAAACCAATTGTTTTCATGACTGTCCCTCCTTATTTCTTCCCATATTTTTTCTTATCAATATCTACTATATTTTTTGCAATATCAGTATTACCTCTCTAATCCCATGTTTTATGAAGTCCTGAGCATATTATAGATTATCATTACGTGTTATGTTATAATTAAATACGTAAAGAGGTGATACCAATGAAAAAGAAACTTACTTTAAGCATTAATGATGACCTTATTGATTTTGCCCATAATTTTTCAAAAGAAACTCATCAGTCTATTTCTCATATTATAGAAGACTATTTATCTGAATTAAAAAAACAAAAAGAAGAAGGCACTAAAAAACAAAAATTAGATAAAAGAATAGAAAAACTTTATGGTGCTTTTGAAGATGAACCTATTCCCGATAAAAAAGATTTAAGGAGAGCTTTTCATGAAAAAAATTACAATTGATATTAATGTTCTTCTAGATTTCTTAAACAAAAGGAATAAACATCAACAGGCTGCTCAAATAATTGAATTATGTAATGCAAATAAAATTCAAGGATATTTATGTGTTCATGAAATTACAACCCTGGCTTATTTTTTGTTGAAATATCACAATGATACTCAGAAGGTAAAATCGGTATTGAGTGAGTTTTTGGATATATTTAAAATAATTCCTATAACTGAGACAATATTAAGAAGATCTTTGAATTCGAGAATAAATGATTTTGAAGATGCAGTTATAGAAGTTAGTTCATTTGAAAATGAAATTGATTATATTATAACAAGAAATTTAAAAGATTTTAAGAAAAGCAATGTAAAATCATTAAGTCCTACTGAATTTTTAGCTATTTTCTCAAAAGATAACTAATGATTACACATAATATCCCCGTGATTTACTATGTGCCTGTACCGTAGCCAAGTGCGATGTTTGACAGGATTTTGCTTCCGGTCTGTATCTGCAAACAACATATTATTCTAATAAATTCAGTAACAAAGAAAATGTAATTACTGTAATCCATGAATACAGAAAAATAAATTTTAAAGTAGTTGACCATGAACAAATTTTAGCGTTAAAATTATTTTTCTCTGGATAATAATTAATTAGTATAATAATTAAAGTATTTTCTATTATGTCAAAAAATGCTCTTAAAATTGAAAATATTATAAGAATGTATTTAAGAACATTATTATCTGCTATTTTTATTGAAATAACTATCATAAGGATAAGAAAAAATAGAATGAAAGTATAATCAAAAAATAAATATCTCTTATAGGCCTTCATTCCATTTTCACCTATATTTTCAAATGTACTATAAACAGTTTTAACATCATAGTTAAAACGCATATCAAGCAATCTAAAATTGGCATCATATTTTTTTATACCTGGAATTCCGTGTTCAGTTTTATACATAATATATAAACAAAGAAAAAAACCTATTATAGATAATATAAAAATAACAGTTTGCATATTTAACTCCTTTTTTCATAAATCAATATTCTAAGATTATCTTATCTTAAATATACATTTGTTTTCATAAAAAAAACTCCTCTATACTATATAATTTGTCTATATTTGTATAAAATCCTTTATAAAAGTAATAATATCTCTAATTAATATGGTAATATATTTTGAGATTTTTCTTTATGAAATTATTTATATGCTACCACCCTAACTTAAATGAGAGTCTTTCTTGGCTAATTTTTTCAAATTAAAAAAATCACTAATTAAATGGCCTTTTATTAAATATACAATTTATTTATTATTTTTCTCAAGCCACTTTACTGCAAAATCAACCATATCTTTTTGCTCAAATAGTTTAGCTTCTGCCAGTCCGATCTTAGTTGAAATATATTCATTTTCTTTTTCATATTCTTCACCAATTGCTGAGAATAGATCATCGTTAAACTCGATATCTTGATACTTAGCCCAGACATTTTCTCCATTTTTTAATATTGAAGAACCAAATATCTTTATTTTTAGATTATGATCTGCCATATATTCTGCAAGGTGAAGTGAGGTATTACTATCATGACCTACACCAATCAATAGGATTTTTCCTTCTCGCTCATAAATTTTTGCCAGTGGAGAATTGGGTCCCAGAGCATAATCAAGTTTATGATCTGCTGTTATTTCTTCAGCTTTTTTACCCCATGCAGAAAATGAAAGACAGGGATGAGCACTTCTTTTTACATCAGGAAAACTACGAAATAGTTCTGGTGCTACTCCTACTCCTCTAGTCGGTGTTATTTCAGGTCTATAAGCAGGCATTTCATTTCTGATTATTTTATACCATTCTTCAGGTACAGGTGGATTTTCCCAGTATTTAGGTTCAGAATAGTCACCACTGTGAGCAGGCATAATAAGGGTTCCTTCTTCAGTAATCACTTCCTGCAGCGCCTCTATTAATGCAATACCTCCTCCACAAACCCAACCTAATGAGCTTAAAGAAGAGTGAACTATCACTATTTCTCCTTTTAAATTTAATTTTTTAAAGTCTTTAACTAATATTTTTTTTGTAATCGGTTCTGGACTCTTTTCAATTATATCTTTTTCTTTCATTTTTAATCCTCCAAAATAATTTTTAATTACATTTTTAAAAGAATAATTGTTTCATTAACTTTATTATAATCTACCAGCTTTAATTTATCTTCTTCTGTATGTATTATATTATCTATCATCTCAAAAATATTGCACAAACTTATAATACCAGAATTTTAGTTAATAAAGCAATAGTGTGAATCTATTTAGTCTTTCAGTCAGTATATTTTTATAATATATAATTCCATTAGTAACTA
>CAZYRX010000071.1:6797-8877 GCA_964649895.1 uncultured Halanaerobium sp. | reverse complement strand
TTAAATTAAAAACTAACAGGAGGATTTTATTTATGTCTAAAAAAGTTGTTACATTTGGAGAAATAATGCTGCGTTTAACACCACCTGATCACGAGCGTTTTATTCAGGCTGACAGTTTTAATGTAATTTATGGTGGAGGAGAAGCAAATACGTCTGTTTCCTTAGCTAATTATGGTCTTGATGCCTATTTTGTAACAAAGCTGCCGGATAATCCAATTGGTCAGGCTGCTTTAAACGAAGTTCGCCGTTTTGGTGTTAATACTGATTATATTGCACGTGGTGGAGAGCGTTTAGGAATTTACTACTGTGAGAATGGTGCAAGCCAGAGACCATCTAATGTTGTTTACGATCGGGCTCACTCAGCGATTGCAGAAGCAGAGAGTGCAGATTTTGACTGGGAAGAAATTTTTACTGATGCAGACTGGTTCCATTATACGGGAATAACTCCAGCCTTAAGCGAAAAAATTTCCGATGTTACTTTAGAAGCGGTAAAAGCTGCTAAAAAGCATGGAGTTAAAGTAAGCTGTGACTTAAATTATCGGGCAAAGCTCTGGAGCAGAGAAAGAGCTGGTAAAGTAATGGAAGGATTAATGGAATATACTGATGTTGTAATAGCTAATGAAGAAGATGCAGAGATAGTGTTTGATATCAAGAGTGGTTCTGACATCACCGGTGGAGATATCAATGTTGAAGGCTATAAGGATGTTGCTAAACAGCTGATCGACCGCTTTGATCTCGAATTAGTAGGAAGCCACTTAAGAATAAGCCATAGTGCTTCTCATAATGGCTGGTTGGTTGTTCTTTTTGATGGAGAAAATTTTGTTCAGTCAACTAAGTATGAAATTACCATTATTGATCGTGTAGGTGGTGGAGATTCATTTGCAGGTGGATTGATTTATTCATTGGTCACAGGTAAAGAGCTTCAGGATGCTGCAGAATTTGGAGCGGCTGCTTCCTGCTTAAAGCAGACAATCCCTGGTGACTTTAACCATGTAAATGTCAAAGAGGTAGAAACTCTTGCCGCTGGTAATGCTTCTGGTAGAGTTAAGAGATAAATAAACTAATTAAAAATGGCAACTCTGATTAGACCACAGTATCTGCTGTGGTCTTTTTGCATAGTGTGAATTACCCAGCATAAGCAAACATTAGTTTGCATATTTTTCACTATCATTATATAATTATTATAGGAGACTAAATAATACTGTAAAATTGAATTAGTTTCAAATATTAATAATTTACATTAAGGACATTTGTCCGGTCCTATTCTTCCTAAATCTAAGTATTTCAAATTAATCAGTTCTTAAGTGCTGATAAGTTGATTTAATTATGCTATAATTAATAGTTAGAATACAAAGTTAAACTAAGGAGGCGGTAATTTGAGCGGGTCTGATATGACAGTAATTAAACGTGATGGTCGTGAAGTAGAGTATCAAAGAGATAAAATAAAGACAGCTATTCACAGAGCGATGATCGAATCTGGAGAAGATGCAGGTGAGAAAGACGCGGAGAAGGTGGCTGTTGAAGTAGAAAACAGTCTAAAAAAAGAATTTTACAGTAAAGATAAAGTACCAAAAGTTGAGGAGATTCAGGATTTAGTTGAAGAAAAATTAATGAAGTCTGCTTATGTGACTACTGCAAAAACTTATATATTATATAGAAGTAAAAGGCAGCAGTCAAGATTGAAAAGAAAAACTGAAGAAAAAGAGAATTTGCTGTTAACCAATGATTTTTTAAGCAAATATAAGCATCAGCCTAATCCATTTCCAACTGAGTTAGGAGAGTTTATTTATTATAGAACATATTCTCGCTGGTTAGAGGAGGAACAGCGCCGCGAGTACTGGTGGGAAACAGTTAAAAGAGCTGTAGAATATAACTGTTCTTTAGCTCCCACTACTAAAAAAGAAGCCGAAAAACTCTATGATAATGTTTATCATTTAAAGAATTTTTTGGCTGGAAGGACACTCTGGACAGCTTCTACAGAGTCAAGCAAAAAATACGGTATGTCAAATTATAACTGCAGTTTTACTGTAGTTGACAGCTTTAAAGCATATCAAGATATATTTTATCTTTTGATGATCGG
>CAZYRX010000071.1:0-6697 GCA_964649895.1 uncultured Halanaerobium sp. | reverse complement strand
GGTGTAGGATTTCGTGTATTACCTCGTGATGTAGAACAATTACCTAAGATTAGAACAAATATTGAGGTAATCCATAAATATTATGAACCTGTTCCAAAAGATGAAAGAAGAGAATATACCAACTTTGAATTTGATGGAGAAGATGTAGTAACCGTAAATGTTGGAGACAGTAAAGAAGGCTGGATTCAGTCTTTAGAGTATTACTTTAAGTTTTTGGTTGATCATGCATTCCGTTCTGTTAAGAGGATTATATTTAATTATGATTCAGTACGTCCTAAAGGAGAAAAGCTTAAAACATTTGGCGGAACAGCTTCCGGTCACCAAAGCTTAAAAAGAATGTTTACTAAAATAGATAAGCTTCTTAAAGAAAAACCGGATAGAGATTTAGATGACATAAAAAGAGTTAAGCTCAAACCAATAGATGCGATGGATATTTCTAATATCATTGCAGAAAATGTTGTTTCTGGGGGAGTTAGAAGATCTTCACAGATCTGCTTGTTTAGTGAAGGTGATAAAGATATTTCTCAGGCAAAAAGTAATTTATATGTAAAAAGAGATGATGAGTGGGTTATTAATCCCGAAATATCACACCGTCAGATGAGCAACAATAGTATTTTTTATGAAAGCAAACCATCTAGAGAACAGATGAACTGGCATATTAAACAGATGCGTTTTAGTGGAGAACCAGGATTTATAAACGCTGTGGAAGCCAGCCGCAGAAGAGAAAACTTTAAAGGTGTTAATCCCTGTGCAGAAATTTTATTAGATTCTAGAGGAGTCTGCAACTTAACATCACTTAATGTTATGGGTTTTGTTGATGATGAGGGTAATTTAGATAGAGAAGCTTTATTTGAAGCTCAGAATCTTTCAGCAAGATCAGGTTACAGGATGTCATTGATAGAATTTGAATTACCAGAATGGGATCAAATAAATAAAAGAGATAGATTAATAGGTACTTCTGTGACAGGCTGGCAGGATATGAAAAATGCAGTTGGCCTTGATGAAGAAGGAGAAGCAGAGCTTTTAGCTGAGCTGAGAGATGCTGCTAAGAAAGCTGCAGCTGAGATTGCAGAAGAGGTTGGAGATAATGAGCCTCTACTTGTAACTACCGTTAAGCCAGAAGGTACACAGACTCAGATGCCTACAGTTTCCAGCGGCTTACATTATTCTCACAGTGCCTATTATCTGCGCCGTGTTAGGATTTCAGCTTCTGATCCGCTGGCCCGGGTCTGTGAAGAATTAGATTATCCAATTCATCCGGAAGTCGGCCAGGATCCTGAAGATCCAGAAACTCTTGTTATCGAATTTCCTGTTAAGGCTCCAGAAGGTCAGGTTAAAGCTGATATTGATGCAATTGATCAGCTGGAAACATATAAGATGTTTATGAAAAACTATGTTGATCATAATGCATCGATTACTGTACATGTAAAAGATGATGAATGGGATGATGTAGAAGAATGGCTCTGGGAAAACTGGGATGATGTGGTTGGAATTTCTTTCTTATCATATAATGATAATTTCTATGATTTAATGCCTTATGAAGAAATCACTGAAGAGGAGTATCAAAAAAGAGTGGAAGAGATGGAGAGATTTAATCCTTCACTGGTTTCTAAATACGAAACAGAGTATCTTGAAAGAGAAGTAGAAGATGCTGCCTGTGATACTGGTGCGTGTCCGGTTAGATAATATGATTTAAGATAATACAATTAAAAATAGAATATTAAATACTAAACTCCTATCAATTATAATGTTGATAGGAGTTTTCTTTAGCCTAAATAATTTTTTTTCCTGTCATCAGGTGAATTTTCAAGTTTCTTTTTTAGCTCTTTGTATTCATGATCTAAATTTCTATATCTGATTTTAATATTCTCCAATTCTTGATCACTTCCACCCATAGCACCTTCAATATAAGAATAAATTGTTTCAAGGGTCGAAGAAATTTCATCAAGCTTTTTTTGTTTAATTTCATTACTCTGCTCAGGATCATAATTCTGCAGCTTTTCTTCAACAAATTCAATGTTATTTTGAAGCCTTTCAATCATTTCTTTCTTCAATCTACTTCCTCCTTTAGAGATTTGTGTAATTACTATTAGTTAAAATATTAGTCAACGTAGTCTACTTTAATAAATATTTATTTATGATAGTTGATTAAGATACCAATTATCATCACTGCCTTCTTAATCAGCTATTCAGCTCTAATTAGCTGTATAAATTTTAAATATAGTTAAATTTACTCTATATACCTATAATATCATTATAATTGTGATTAGGCAACAAATATACTTAGATTTAACTATAAATTCTATAATTTGTAAATTTAAATTAACATATCATTCTATAATTTTTAGATAATAAAGAATAATTCCATTTGAGTTGTAATTTATGATTTCGATTAGTTCTAAAAAGGCTTTAAAATAAATTATAGTTGTGAGAGAATAGAATAGACAAGGAAGTACATAAGGTAGAAGAATATTATATTTTATTTAAAATTAAATTTAGGGGGTATTTTTAATGAAAATTGTTATGATTGAGCCGATTAATATTTCCATGCCGAAGATTGAAGAATATAGGAAAAGATTTGAAGCAGAAGGATATCAACTTGATGCTTATTCTAAAAGAGCAGAAAGTGATGAAGAAATGATTAAAAGAGCAGAAGGCGCTGATATATTGATAATTGCCAATCAGCCTCTTTCAGCTGAAGTGATTAATTCCTGCAAAAATTTAAAGATGATTTCAGTTGCTTTTACAGGTTTTGATCATATTGATATTGAGGCCTGTAGAGAGAATAATATCTTAGTATCCAATTCTTCTGGTTATGCCAACCAGGCAGTGGCAGAACTGGTATTTGGATTAGCTATCGATTTAATGCGGAATATTAAAGATTCAGATCAAGCTGTTCGTGCTACAAAAACCAGAGAAGGATTAATTGGGAATGAATTGGCCGGGAAAAACTTCGGTATAGTTGGCCTTGGTTCTATAGGTCAAAAAACTGCAGGGATTGCCAAAGCATTTGGCTGTAATATTCTGGCTGATAATCATAAGAAATATGAGATTGATGAAGAACTTGATGTTGAATACTTAAATTTAGATGATTTAATGCAGAAAAGTGATATAGTGAGCCTGCATGTTCCTCTTAAAGATTCCACTAAGAATTTAATTGATGCAGAAAAAATTGCTTTAATGAAAAAAGATGCGATATTGATTAATACCGCTCGCGGACCTGTTGTAGACAGTCAGGCATTGGCCAATGCTTTAAATAAGGGAGAAATCGCCGGTGCAGGAATAGATGTATTTGAGATGGAACCTCCAATTCCAGCTGATCATCCACTACTGAATGCTGAAAATACTATTTTAACACCACACACTGCTTTTGCCACAAAAGAGGCTTTTTTAAAAAGAGCAGAGATAGTTTTTGCTAATATCGAAAAATGGCTGGCCGGTAAACCGCAAAATGTTGTAAGTTGAGGCTGAATAAAGAAAATAGTAGAAAAAAGTGCTTAAATCTCTTGACAGCAATAAATTTATATAGTAGAATATAACTTGTGACAAAAGTGGAGAGATGTCCGAATTGGCTAAGGGGCCGGACTTGAAATCCGGTGAAGCCGAAAGGTGTCTGGGTTCGAGTCCCAGTCTCTCCGCCATTGAATATTAAGGGCGTTATAACGGGGATAGTACCTGTTATTGAAATGCTCATTAATTAAATAAAACGTATCTGATTTTTGCCTGATTTTAGGCTGATCCGATACACTGATTAACTCCTATCAAACTAAATTGATGGGGGTTTTTTTATGTTAAAAAAGTCTATTATTGCTGATTTTTTTCTGTTTTTTTCTGATTTAGAGTTGGTGATGTCTTATGATTAGAATGAATAGAGGTCTTCAGAACGAAACTCCAGCAAAAGCTTTTAAAGATTTTATGATTTATAATAAGGCAAGGAATCTTGCTGATAGGACATTGGATTATTATCAGGAGAAATTGAAGAGGTTTTTGAACTGGCTTGAGGAAACTGAAGTTGAGCTAAAAGATATAAATGGAAAAAAGATTTCTCAGTATATAATATATTTAGAAAGTGAATTCGATATTGCTGACACAACAGTAAATGCTCATCTTAGAGCTGTAAGGGCTTTTATTTATTACTGTCAGAAGTTCGAGTATGTAAAAGAATTTAAAGTTCAGCTGATTAAAACAAGAAAGAAAGTAAAAGAAACATATAAAAATCCTGAAATAAAGGTACTTCTTAAAAAACCCAATACCCGAAGCTGTAGTTTTGCTATTTTTAGAAATTGGGTGATAGTTAATTTCCTTCTGGGTACTGGAGTTCGCTTGAGTACTTTAGTTAATCTCAGAATTGGTGATCTAGATTTCGATAATCAATTCATAAATACAGGCACACTTTTGCAAAAATATCTATTCAAAATGGTGTAGATGCCTTTACTTTGATGAAGCTCTTAGGCCATTCTAGTATTAATGTGACTAAGGAGTATGTACATCTTTTTTCTGATGATCTAAAGCAAAAATTCAATGATTACTGCCCACTCGAGTGTTTTTGTCGATTGAAATTTGAACCTTTTAATAATTGAAAACTGACCCTGTTAAGCAAAATATCATTCTGTAAGAACTGCTATTCATATTGATTACATATGATTTGTGGGTCAATCTATCTACCATAGCTGCAGTTAATGCCGAATCATTAGATACTTCATTCCACCTCTTAAAAATGAGATTTGAAGTTATTAGAGTAAATTTTCTTTCTGCTCTTAGAGAAAAGAATTGAGCTTCTTTTTCCCTTCTTTTTTCATCATTTCAATAAAAAAAGCTGCTAATTTTGGATCAAATTGACCACCTGCACATCTATTTATTTCTTCTAGGGCTTCTTTTTTTGATATAGCTTTACTGTAAGGTCTTTCATGATTCATTACATCATAAGCCTCTATAATAGAAATTATTCTAGCTAAATATGGGATATCTTTTCCTTTGAGCTGTCTGGGATATCCACTCCCATCCCATCTTTCGTGGTGAGCATAAATATCATCAGCAACTACTGCAAATTCCTGAGATGAAGAAGCAATTTTATAACCTCTTTCAGAATGATTTTTTACAATTACCCATTCTTCCTCTGTTAATTTTCCTGGTTTTTTTAAAATCTCTTCAGGAATTGTCGTTTTCCCTATATCATGAAGTGTTGCCAATAAAGATAATCGATGCTGCTGTGAATTGCTGAGACCTAATTTTTCTCCAAAATCAAAAGCTAACTTTGTCATTCTTAATGCATGTTCTTTCGTTTCGTTACTTTTTGCAGTCAGGGTATTAAGTAAACTCTGCACAATTTTACTTTTAGTGCTTCTACTTTCTGATAATTTATTCTGATACATATCATTATCAGCCTCTTTTAAAGTTTCATTTATACTTTGCTTTGATTCATTTTTTGTAGCTATTCCAATCCCAATTGAAATAACTACTTCATCACTTTCAGTTTTTCTGCATTTTTCTTTTATTCTTAACACTATTCTTTGTGCTTCATCATTATTTGTTTTAGGCAGTAAAATTGCAAATTCATCTCCACCTTGCCGTGCCAGTATATCTTCATCTCTGACTACTTCTTTCAATAATTTTGAGGTTTTAATTAAGAGCTCATCTCCTTTTTCATGGCCTAAACTATCATTGATAAGTTTTAGTCCGTTAACATCTGCCATAATAATACTTAATGGGAGCTGTCTTTGGGTATCCAAACGCTTAAGCTCTTCTTCAAAAAAGCGGCGGTTATAAAGATCAGTTAAGCTATCTCTATATAATAGATACTTTATCTGCTTTTCCCTTTCAACTTTATCAGTAACATCTTCAATAAATGCACCAACTCCATAACTGCCATCTAAAAGTTCTACTGGGAATTTAGTGGTCTTATAGGTGCAATCATTCCATATATTTTCTTCAACTATTCGTTTCTTTTCACTTTTAACCATATTATCAGTAGATCTTCGCAGATCAGCAAATTCTTTACCACTTAATTGATAGTCATTTTCCCCAATCATTTTATTTTTAGATTTATTAAAGAATTTAGCTATAGCTTTATTAACAAATACAAAGTTCAATTTATCATCTTTTAAATAAATAAAATTATCATTAGCATCAATAAAAGTCTGATAAAGTTTATTGAATTTTTCTAACTCATTTTTAGTAGATTTTAATTTTTTATTCTTTCTATAAAACAAGATACTAAAAATCAATAGTGTTAAAACGATGAGAACAAAAGATATGTATAAATAGATTCTTATTTTTTTATTATAAGTTTCTGCCTCTACTCTAGGAGTAATATCATTAAAAATAGAAAAAAGTACAGGTGTACCATTAAAATTATTTGGGTAAGAATAAACTTCTATATTTCTTGTTTCTCCAGAAGCTAATCTATGTTTAAAATCAAAGTGATTTTTCTGTTCAGTCCGAGCAAGTTCAATTTCTGCGGCTATCTCTTCTGAGCTTAAAGTATTAATATCCGAAATATTCATATCAAGCAACTTTTCTTCTGGATAGCCGTAAAAATCAACTGCAGCATCATTAGCATAAATAATCTCACCATTATTTTGATTGATAAGAAAAATCATAGCTCCGTGCTTGTCAATCAAGTTAATCGTTTTTTCTAATGTCTCTATATAGCCCCCTAACAGAATTGGAGAAAAAGTTTGAAAGTGATATACTCTAA
>CAZYRX010000070.1:0-8971 GCA_964649895.1 uncultured Halanaerobium sp. | reverse complement strand
AATATCCTGCAGGGCCGGTCTATCACTGTTGTCATTTTCATAAAGAAAATCTACCTCATTAATATTTATAAGGCTCATAATAACACCTACATTCAGAATTATTCAACAAGCTCAATAATTGCTTTCTTTGCTGCATCTCCTCTGCGGGGATACATTTTTAAAATTCTAGTATAACCTCCAGGTCTTTCTGAATACTGTGGTGCAATTTCATCAAATAATTTGGTCACAACTTCTTTATCATTTATTTTTCTCATTACCCTGCGTCTTGAACTAAGGTCATTTTTCTTAGCTGTAGTAATGATTTTCTCAGCATAAGATCTCAGCTCTTTCGCTTTAGGGAGTGTTGTTTCTATACGACCCTGACGAAAAAGTGATGTGGCCATATTTCTCAGCATTGCTTTACGATGTGAAGATGTTTTTTGAAGTTTGCGTCTTGCCATCTAAACTACCTCCTTAAATTTCATTATCTTTAAGTTCTAATTCCAGTTCATCTAATTTATCTTTTATTTCCTGTAAAGACTTTTTACCTAAATTACGTACTTTCATAAGATCATCTTCTGTTTTATCTACTAATTCTTCAACAGTATTAATACCTGCACGTTTTAAACAATTAGAAGATCTCACTGATAATTCTAATTCTTCAATAGTTGTATCCAGAATTTTATCTTTTTCTTCTTCTTCAACTTCTACCATGATTTCCACATCTTCAATTTCATCAGTTAAATTAATAAATAATTCAAGATGTTCTACCATAATTTTAGCAGCAAGACTTATAGCATCATCTGGATGAACACTGCCATTTGTTTTAACTTCTAATACCAGACGGTCATAATCTGTTACCTGACCTACTCTTGTATTTTCTATATTAAAATTAGCTCTATCAATTGGACTAAAAGAAGAATCAATTGGTATTAAACCAATTACTTTTTCAAAATGATCTTTATTTTCTTCTGCAGTATGATAACCTCTTCCTTTTTCTACAGTTGCTTCAAGCATTAATCTGCCATCTTCAGAAAGTGTTGCTATATGATGATCTTTGTTGACAATCTGTACATCACCTGAAGTAATAAAATCACCTGCTGTAATTTCACCTTCTCCTTCAGCTTCAATACGAATAGTTGTTTTTTCTTCTCCTGAGAACTTAACAACAACCTCTTTAAGGTTCAAGATTAGATCTGTCATATCTTCTACTACACCAGGAATAGAGGAAAACTCATGTTTTACACCTTCTACCTTTACTGAAGTAAGTGCTGCTCCAGGTAAAGATGAAAGTAATATTCTTCGGAGTGAATTACCAAGAGTTGTTCCATATCCTCTTTCCAGTGGAGAAATTTCATAACGACCATAGTTTTCATCACTTTCAAGTCTTTCTACACGTGGTTTCTCTATTTCTATCATATTATCAGCTTACCCTCCTTATGTGGACATTTTTATGACTGAGGGTATTCATTTACCGTGAATAATACTCGACAATCAGGTGTTCTTCAACCGGATAATCGATATCTTCCCTCTCTGGTAATGCAACAACTGTTCCTTCTGCTTTTTCTAAGTCAGAATTTATCCATTCTTTAGTAGCAAAATCAGCATTGTATTCAAATACTTCTTTGAATCTTTTTGATTTACGACTAGAATCCTTAACGCTTACTACATCATCAACTTCCAACTGATATGAAGGAATATCAACTTTGCGACCATTCACTTTTATATGTCCATGAAGAACAAATTGTCTTGCTTCATTACGTGAACTAGCAAAACCCATTCTGAAAACAATATTATCCAGCCTTCTTTCTAGAAGCTGTAAAAAGTTTTCACCAGTTACACCTGGAGTGTTTTCAGCAGTTTCAAAATAATTACGGAACTGCTTTTCCATAATTCCATAAATTCTTCTTACTTTTTGTTTTTCTCTTAACTGTGAACCATACTCTGATACCTTTTGACGACCCTGACCATGTTCTCCTGGAACATAAGGTCTGCGATCAAAAGAACACTTATCACTATAACAGCGGGCACCTTTAAGATAAAGTTTTTCTCCTTCACGCCTGCATAATTTACATACTGAACCTGTATATCTTGCCATTTTTACACCTCAACTTTCCTAATAATTTGTTATATACGTCTTCTTTTCGGTGGTCTACATCCATTATGTGGAATTGGAGTAATATCTTTAATTAGAGTTACATTTAAACCAGCTGCCTGTAGAGTTCTAATTGCAGACTCTCTACCTGAGCCGGGACCTTTAACAAAAATTTCTATTTCTTTTAACCCCATATCTTTCGCTTCTTCTGCAACATTTTCAGCTGCTAGCTGAGCAGCAAAAGGGGTGCTTTTTCTAGAACCTTTGTATCCAACTTTACCTGCACTTGACCAGGCAACAACTTTTCCTTCTGTGTCTGTAATAGAAATAATAGTATTATTAAAAGTTGATTTAATGTGAGCCTGACCTTTTTCTATATTCCTTTTAACTTTTTTTCTTCTTCTTGTTTTCTTTTTAGATTTAGCCATTAATTAAATTACCTCCTTACTTAAGTGGTGCTGCTTTTTTAGAAACACCAACAGTCTTTTTAGGTCCTTTACGTGTACGAGCATTTGTTTTAGTTCTCTGACCGCGGACAGGTAATCCTCTGCGGTGACGAAGTCCTCTATAACATCCAATATCCTTAAGTCTTTTGATATCAGCTCTTTTTTCTCGCCTCAATTCACCCTCAACGATATAGTTGTTGTCAATTTCATTTCTTAGGCTGGATATTTCTGCTTCAGTCAAATCTTTGACTCTAGTATCTGGATCAATACCAGTGTTCTCCAATATATTCTGAGAAGTAGTTTTACCAATACCATAAATGTATGTCAAACCAATTTCTACCCTTTTATTTCTGGGAAGATCAACACCTTCAATTCTAGCCATGATTTCACCTCCATAATTTTATCCTTGACGCTGTTTATGCTTTGGATTTTCACAAATAACCATTACTTTTCCATTTCGTCTAATAACTTTACATTTATCACAAATCGGTTTTACAGATGGTCTTACTTTCATTAACAATCACCCCTTGTGTTAATTTATTTCGCTTTATGTCGATAAGTTATCCGGCCACGACTCAAGTCATAGGGAGAAAGTTCTACTGTTACCTTATCACCAGGTAAAATTCGTATAAAATTCATCCTCATTTTTCCTGAAACATGAGCCAGAACTTTATGTCCATTTTCCAGTTCTACTCTAAACATAGCATTTGGCAGAGGTTCAACAACAGTACCTTCTACTTCAATAGGATCTTCTTTTGCCATAAAACTATTTAGCCTCCTCTTTTTTTAAATATTCTTTTAAGATTTTGCGAACATCTGAACTTCGCACTCTTTTTTTTCTTTCTAACATATTTAAATATTCTTCTGAAATATAGCCAGTGCTCTTTAAATGTCTGCTGTTTTTATATTTTGGATTATTAAATTTTCTATTGATACCATCAACAACTTTAATTTTTTTATTCGATTCAATATTTACAACAAGATAAAAAGAATCTTTATCTCTACCGGCAGTTGATTTCACAACTTCTCCGACTTCAAAATCATCTTGCAAATAAATCACTCTCTCTTTATCTTAATTATAATAACATACACTGAGTATTATACCACATGTAAGTTAAACTCTGCAATTAAAGTTAATTCTGACTTAATATTTCTACACCATGATTAGTAATAGCAATCGTGTGTTCAAAATGAGCAGACAAAGTTCTGTCTTCTGTTACAACAGTCCAACTATCTTCCAATGTTTCTACCTCAAAGCCACCAACATTAACCATTGGTTCAATAGCAAGAGTCATACCATTTTTGAGTTTTGGACCTTTACCTGCTGGACCAAAATTTGGTATCTGTGGATCTTCATGCATCTTTCTTCCAATACCATGGCCAACATAATCTCGAACAACAGAAAATCCATTAGCTTCAACATATTCTTGTACAGCATGTGAAATATCAAATAATCTATTTCCAATTAAAGCTTTTTCTATTCCAGTAAGAAGAGATTTTTCTGTTACATCTAATAATTTTTTGGCAACTTCAGAAACTTCACCAACTGGATAAGTTCTGGCAGCATCTCCATTAAAACCTTCAAAAAAAGTCCCAATATCAACGCTAACTATATCACCATCTTTTATAATTCGATGGCTGTCTGGAATACCGTGAACTACTTCTTCGTTTATTGAAATACAGATGGAAGCAGGAAAGCCTTGATATCCCTTAAAAGAAGGGACTGCACCTCTGCTCCTTATGTATTCATCAGCAATTTTATCTAATTCTGCAGTAGTCATTCCAGCTTTTAACTTTTCTGATAAAAGCTGATGCGTATCTGCAACAATTTGATTTGCCTCACGCATTATATCAATTTCTCTTTTTGATTTCAAGATAATCATTATTTATGCGCCTCAATTAATTTAAGTAGTCTCTGATGTACATTTTCAATGCCACCAGTACTCTGAACTTCTTTAAGTATTCCTTTATTTCTGTAGAAATCTACAAGTTTTGCAGTTTTTTCTTTATTTACTTCAATTCTTTTCTCTACAGTTTCTTCAGTGTCATCACTTCGCTGGATCAACCTGCCACCACATTCATCACAAACACCCTCTTTTTTAGGAGGATTGTTTTTAATATGATAAGTAGCTCCACAGTCTTCACATACACGACGACCTGATAATCTTTCGACTAGAATTTCTTTTTCAGCCGTTAGATAAATAGCTAAATCAAGCTCTCTGTTCTGTTCATTAAGTATGTTGTCAAGAGCTTCTGCTTGTTTTAAAGTTCTTGGGAAACCATCTAAAATAAATCCATTTTCACAATCTGATTTCCCAAGCCTTTCTTTTACAATTCCTATAGTTACTTCATCAGGGACAAGTTCTCCTGCTTCAATGAAAGACTCAGCTTTTTTACCCAGTGGTGTACCATTCTTTATAGCTTCTCTAAAAATATCGCCTGTTGCAATATGAGGAATATCTAGAGCAGCTTCTAATTTTTTTGCCTGAGTTCCTTTTCCAACACCTGGGAGTCCCAATAAAATCATTTCCATGTTTTATCCTCCTTTTTAATCCATAAATCCTTCATAATGTCTCATCAGGAGTTGGGATTCAATCTGCTGCATTGTTTGTAAAGCAACACCTGTCATAATAATGAGAGATGTACCTCCAAAACTAATAGTTACACCAGTTAGCGGCTGCATCATAAATGGAAGTATAGCAACTGCTGTTAAGAAAATAGCTCCTGCAAGTGTAACGCGCATTAATACTTTATCAAGATACTTTACAGTTGATTTACCAGGTCTTATACCTGGAATAAAGCCACCGTATTTTTTCATATTTTCTGCTACTTCTTCTGGATTAAAAGTAATAGCTGTATAAAAATAGGTGAAGAATAATATCATAAGTCCATAAAGAATTAAATAAAGTGTAGAACCTGGACTAATCGCACTTGCCATTGATGCAGCCCAATCATAAGGAAGCACCTGTGCAATAATACCCGGAAATAGCAGTACAGATGAAGCAAAGATTACCGGTATAACACCAGCTTGATTAATCTTCATTGGTATATGAGTACTTCTTCCTCCATATACTTTACGACCTACTATTCTTTTTGAATACTGAACCGGGATTCTTCTTTCACCTTGCTGAACAAATATAATACCAGCAATAATTACAACTGCCAGAACTCCAAATATCAATACATTAAGAATAGATATTGTCCCAGCCTGTAATAGTTCATATGTGTTATATAAATCAGATGGGAAACGGGATATTATCGATGTAAAAATTATAATTGAAATTCCATTTCCTATACCCTTATCAGTTATTTGTTCTCCTAACCACATTAAAAATGCAGTTCCAGCTGTTAAACTAGTTACTATCAATACAAGATCAAATACACTTGCATTTGGAACAGCACCAAAACGTTGAATATAAAGAGTTATTCCTATACCCTGTATAACTGCAAGTACTATAGTACCATATCTTGTATATTGAGCAATCTTCTTGCGGCCCTCATTACCCTGCTTAGAAAGTTCTTCTAATTTTGGAATAACCACAGTAAGCAGTTGAAGAATAATTGAAGCAGTAATGTAGGGTGTAATGCTCATCGCAAAAATTGTAAAGTTCCTTAAGGCTCCACCTGCAAATAAATCTAAAAAGTCAAGAGCTCCTCCGAAATTACCACCGAAAAGTCTCTCCTGAAGTAGAGCAACATTTACTCCTGGTACAGGTATATGTGCCCCCAGACGATAAACTGCCATCATAGCAAGCACAAACAAAACTTTGTTTCTTAATTCTTTCACCTTAAATACATTACTGAGAGCCTTTAGCAAATTATATCACCTCTGACTTTCCGCCAGCAGCTTCAATTTTTTCTCTGGCAGAAGCAGTAAATGCATTAGCCTGAACATTAAGAGAAACTGAAATTTCACCTTTGCCCAGAATTTTAACACCATTTTTGGCGATACTATCAATAATACCTTTTTCTTCTAATACTTCTGGTGTTACAATTTCATCAGCAGAAAACTTATTTAATTGATATACATTTACTTCATTGTATTCTTTCTTAAATTTGTTATTAAATCCTCTTTTGGGAAAACGTCTAAATAATGGAGTCTGTCCACCTTCAAAAGTTGGACGAACTTTTCCTCCAGAACGAGCGTTTTGTCCATTAGCACCTCTTCCAGATGTGTAACCACGTCCAGAGCCAATTCCTCTTCCAACTCTTTTGCGATCTTTTTTATATCCAGAAGCAGGTTTTAGATTATTAAGTTTCATCCTTACACCTCCTTAAAATTATCCAATTAATTCTTCAACAGTTTTGCCTCTTAGTTCAGCAACCTGTTCTGCACTTTTCAGTTCTTTAAGACCAGTCATTGTAGCATTGATCATATTAATCGGATTTGATGTGCCCAGAGATTTTGTCAAAATATCATTAATACCTGCAAGTTCAATTACCGCACGAACAGGACCTCCAGCAATAACACCAGTACCTGGAGCTGCTGGTTTTAAAAGCACTCTTCCTGCTCCAAAAACTCCAGTAATCTCGTGTGGAATTGTAGTTTCAACAATTGGTACTTCGATTATTTCTTTTTTAGCTGCATCAATTCCTTTTCTTATGGCTTCAGGTACTTCATTTGCTTTTCCAATACCCGCACCAACATGACCGTCTCCATCTCCAACAACTACAAGAGCACTGAAGCTAAATCTACGGCCACCTTTTACAACCTTAGAAACACGATTAATGTTAACTACGCGTTCATCAAGGTCGAGCTTACTAGCATCTATTTTTTTCATTAATTTACCTCCTTTAAAACTTTAGCCCTTCATCACGGGCAGAATCAGCCAGAGCTTTTACTCGGCCGTGATATTTATATCCACTTCTATCAAATACTACTGTATCTATACCTTTTTCCAGAGCTCTCTGTCCAGCAAGTTCTCCAACTTTTTTGGCAGCATCTTTATTACTTGCTACTTCAATCTGGTCACGTAGAGCTGGATCAAGAGTAGATGCAGAAACAATAGTTTCTCCAGAAAGATCATCTATAATCTGCACATAAATGTGCTTTAAACTGCGGGTAACATTCATTCTTGGACGAGTTGGTGTCCCCACAACTTTATTTCTAATTCTTTGATGACGCTTTATCCTTGCTTCTCTTTTACCCATCACACTCACTCCTTTCTATTAACCAGTTTTACCTACCTTACGTCTAATATGTTCCCCAACATATTTAATTCCTTTTCCTTTATAAGGCTCTGGTTTTCTAACTTCACGAATTTTTGCAGCTGTATCACCTACACGCTGCTTATCTATACCTTTTACAGTGATATTTGTATTTTTTTCAACCTCAAATTCAATATCACCTTCAGCTTCAATTATCACTGGATGAGAATAACCTACTTCAAGTTTAAGTTTTCCACCTTGTACCTGAGCATTATATCCTACACCAACCATTTCCAGTTTTTTCTCAAAGCCATTAGTCACTCCTTCAACCATACCTTCAATCAAGCTTCTAACTAGCCCGTGCATTGAACGATCTTCAATATCATCGCCATTACGCTCAACTATGACTTCATCATCTTCAACTTTGATATCAATACCAGGTTTGAATTCTTTTTCAAGTTCACCTTTAGGTCCTTTAACTTTGACCTGTTGGCCATTGACAGTTACTTCAACTTTTTCTGGTATTTCAATTGGTAGAATTCCAATACGTGACATATATTACACCTCCAAGATTTTATTTTTAAGAAGTTCTCTCAAATAGAAGCTATCAGCCAAAAATCTGTCTGACGCACTCGATGTGCTAATACTAACCTGACCATTCGTTTACTAATGAAAGGTTAGTGAGACGCACTCGATGTGCTAATGCTAACCTGACCATTCGTTTACTAATGAAAGGTTAGTGAGACTTCTAATTACCAGACATAACAGAGAACCTCTCCACCTATTCCTTTTTCTCTTGCTTCTCTATCGCTCATAACACCTTGAGAAGTAGAAATTACAGCTATACCAAGCCCACCAAGAACTTTAGGAACTTCTTCTTTTCCCACATATACTCTTAATCCTGGTTTACTAATTCTTTTCAATCCTGTAATAACTTTTTCGTCGTTTTTTCCATATTTTAAATAAACACGAATCATATTTTGTGGTTTTCTTTCCACAAGTTTTACATCCGAAATAAAACCCTCATCTTTAAGCAGCTCACCAATATTATTTTTAATATTCGAAGCAGGTATATCTACTCTAGATTTACCTACACTGTTTGCATTACGAATTCGGGTCAGCATATCTGCTATTGGATCTGTTATATTCATTTACAAACCTCCTTCCAAATTTACCAGCTTGCTTTTTTAACTCCGGGAATTTCACCTTTATGGGCTAATTCACGGAAACAAATTCTACAAAGATCAAACTTTCTCATATATCCACGTGAACGTCCACATCTGCTGCAGCGATTCACTTTTCT
>CAZYRX010000069.1:0-8997 GCA_964649895.1 uncultured Halanaerobium sp. | reverse complement strand
TCAAAATGGTACATCAAAATCATCAGCATCAAAATTATCATCAAACTGTGCATCAAAATCATCCTGTTTATCAGCTTTATTCTGTTTTTGTTGATTTTGCTGATCATTATTCTGACTCTGATTTTTCCTTTGGTTGTTTCCAAAATCAAGGAATCTAACATTGTCTGCTGTGACTTCCGGATTTATATAAGTACGGTTATTATTTTCACTTTTTCGAATGTGCAGTGATCCATCAACTCCGACCAGTCTTCCTTTTCCGAGATGACGAGCACAATTTTCCGCCAGACCCCGCCAGGTTACTATATTGATAAAATCAACATCTCTTTCTCCCTGTCGATTGGTGTAATTTCTTTCTACAGCAAGTGTAAAATTACAAACTGGAGTTCCATTGCTGGTATAACGAAGTTCAGGATCTCTTGTCAGGCGGCCGATCAAAACTATTCTGTTTAACAAAATTATTCACCACCTATATATAATTAATTAAGAATTCTGTCTAACTACTAAATAACGAATTACTCCATCCATAATCTTGAAAATCCTCTCAAGTTCTTTTACTACAGATGTTTTTGCATCAAACTCTAAAATTGTATAGTCACCTGAGCGATAATCTTTAATTTCATATGCTAACTGTCTTTTACCCCAGGCATCAACATCTGTAATTTTTCCATCGTGATCATCAATAGTATCTTTTACACGCTGCAAAATACTTTGCTTTTCTTCATCTTCAAGATCTGGTTTTAATACAAAAGTTGTTTCATATCCTCTAACTCTTTCTTCCATAAATCTTTCACCTCCTCCATTCGGGCTAATGGCCCTGCTGTTTGCAGAGCATGGATTTTGAACCAATCTAAATTATAGCACCTATCACAATTATATGCAAGCTTAATTATACAATTTATTCAATTTAATTTTAAATTTAAATTTCTTAATTATTAAACTTTGATTAGCTATATATTAAAATAGTTTAAAATTCATCTTTAAAGCATACCAAAAACTCTTGGGAAAAACAAAGTTATTTCAGGCAAGTACATAAGCAGTAGAAGAACTAAAACTGCAGTGATAATTAGAGGCACGGCCTGTTTTGCTAATTTTTCTATTGAGATTCCCGCAATATTTGAGCCCACATATAGATTTACTGCTACAGGTGGAGTTACCTGTCCAACAGCAAGATTGACAGTCATAATTACACCAAACCAAACAGGATCCCATCCCATTTCTGCTATTATAGGTAAAAGTATTGGCAGAAATACGTAATAAATAGAAATCGCATCTATTACCATACCGGAAAATAAAATTATTAAGTTAATAAACAAAAGTATAATAACTGGATTTTCTGAAAGATTCAAAATATAACTTGAAGCTTTTTCAATTAAACCAACATTTGTGGCAATCCAAGAAAATAATCCTGCAGATGTAACAACAAGCATAACTGTAGCTGTAGTTGCAGCTGTATCAACACATATTCTGAAAAGTGTTTTGAAATCAATAGTTTTATAAACAAAAACACCTACAAACAAACCATAAAAAACTGCTACTGCTGCAGCTTCTGTTGGGGTAAAAACTCCTCCATAAATACCACCTAAGATTATTACTGGTGTTAAAAACCCCCAAAATGCATCTTTAAAAGCCTGGAATATTTCTTTAAATCCCTGCCACTCTTCACCTTGATATCCTCTTTTTTTAGAAATTATGTAAACAGTAATACTCAATGCTGCCGCCATTATAATACCAGGTACAATACCTGCAGCAAATAAAGTCCCAATAGATACATTTGCAATCATCCCGTAAACAATAAATGCAATACTGGGTGGAATAACTATTGCTAAACCGCTGCTTACAGATGTTACAGCTGCAGCAAAATCCTTGTCATACCCAGACTTAACCATTCCTGGAATCAAAATAACTCCTAAAGCAGCCACAGTTGCAGGTCCAGAACCAGATACAGCTCCCCAGAATGCTGCTACTATAACTGTAGCAATAGCTAATCCACCAGGGATTGGGCCAACAAGTAGTCTAACAAATTCTATAATCTTACCAGCCATTTTTGCTTTCTGCATAATAACCCCTGCCATTATAAAAAATGGTATGGCCAAAAGTGGAAATTTTGCTATTCCCCCAAAAATTGTGTAAGAAACCATGTTTAGACCTCTTCCGGCTAAAAGAGCTCCAAAAACCGCTGTCAAACCTAAAGATACTGCAATCGGGGTCCTAATGATTAACAGAAAAACAAATATTAAAATAATCCAAAGACTTATGTCCATTATTCCCCACTACTCCTTTTAAATAATCTCTGTAGAAGCCTAATAATAATAAGTCCACTTCCTATTGGCAATCCAAGTGTATACCACCACTTTGGAACTCCCATTGAGGTTGTGGTTACCTGCATTAAAATTTCATCCTGAATCTGGGTTATGCTGGATTTAAAAATTACCGAAAAAAATCCTATAGATAAAAGTGTTACAAAGATTTTTATATATTTTCTCAAACTTGGCGGCATTTTATCTACAACAAGTGAAACACAGAGGTGTGACCATCTTTTAAAAGCTATTGCACTACCAAGCATGACAAGCCAGACATAAAGATAAACTTCCAACTCCTCAATATAAGAGATTGAAAATTTGAAGGTGAATCTAGACACAACATTTATAAAAGCAATTGTAACCATCAGCAGAAGTAATATTCCTGCTAAATATTCTTCAAAATTATTTAAGAATTTTTTCAAATTAAAGTTCATAAAATT
Source organism: uncultured Halanaerobium sp. (assembly GCA_964649895.1). GTDB lineage: Bacteria > Bacillota > Halanaerobiia > Halanaerobiales > Halanaerobiaceae > Halanaerobium. The sequence goes on along the minus strand of CAZYRX010000069.1, from coordinate 6,257 downwards.
CACCCCACTTAAAAATAATTAGAGGAGAGTTATAAGCTCTCCTCCAAGCTTGATTAATTATTCCACTGTTTCTATATCAGATTCTGCCTTATCAATTATATCCTGACCAATTATATCTTTCCACTTGTTATATACTCCGCGAGTTTGCGCTTTAAATTCTGCTTTTTCTTCAGATGTAAGCATATTGATCTTCATACCTTGTGATTCTAAATATTTATATGGATGATTACTTCCATCTTCCAGTTCCCAGGTAGCAAGAAAATCTTCAGCATAACCAAGGCCTCGACCAGAAGTGATCATTTCATCTATATATTCTTTGGCAGTACCATCATCAAGCTCATATCTTACCAGCATTTTCTCAAAAGTAAGTGCTTCTTTTGCTGCAGTTTTGACTATTTCCTGATCTTCTTTGGACCAGCTGTTAAAAACATCTGCATTTATTCCAATAAGCAGTGGATCTATAACATAATCCCAAACTGTCATATATTCGTGGAATTCACTAATTTTTAGAGGAATTAAAACACTGTTAACTGGGTTTTCCTGCCCATCTACTGTTCCCTGCTGAAAACCTGTAGTTGCTTCTCCCCAGTTCATTGTTAAAGGATTAGAACCAAGCTCCTGAAAAATTTCAATAAAAATCTTGCTTCCTACTACTCTATATTTTAAATCAGATAAATCTTCAGGAGAGTGAATTGCCCTTTTATTATTAGTTATTTGCCTAAAACCATTTTCCCCCCAGCCAATTGGAACTATACCAAATCTTTCAATCTTGTCAAGCATATACTGACCTGCTTCACCATTTTCTACTGCATCTACTTCCTTATAACTGTTAAAGAAAAAAGGTAGAGTAAATAAGTTAAGTTCTTTAATCTGTGGTGACCAGTTGATAGTTGACTCTAAAGCCATATCTATAGAACCATTACGCACCATCATAAATACGGATGTCTGCTGTCCGGCGGCCAAACTGGAACCTCCGTAAGCTTTAATATTTATTCTATCATCTGTTCTTTCTCTAACAAGATCAGAAAAGTATCTTGCACCAATACCCCAGGGAAAATTAGGTCCAACATTATAACTTAATGTATACTCATCTTTATACTCGGCTGCTGACGCTAATGGAGTACACATCACTGCAATTAAAATTGTAAATATTACTACTTTTTTAAACAAATTAATTCCTCCTCTAGTTTTATTATTCTTTGTTAATTTATTTAATTAAGATTTGCAGTATAGATTGAAAATAAAATCATTTATCTGCTCACCTTATAATGATTTAGTTCACTTATAATCTTTCTATCCTTATAAATTTAAAATATCAGCTATTATATAAAAAATATATTAATTATAACCTAAATCGAAATGTAAAGCTCCCTAAAATTAAATTACTAAATATATAAATACTGGCAGTGTAAAAATCATAAAAACAATGGTTGCAAAAATTGCCATTGAAGCAAAATGACTGCTGTATCCGTACTTCTCTAAAATTACTGCTGAACTTGCAAAGACAGGCATTGCAGATAAAAGAGTTATTACACCTTTTAAAATAGGCGAAAGTGTAAAAAGACTTAAAATTGAATATACAAGCAGAGGGAAGAATACAAGTTTTAAAGCAGCAACAAAATATATTTTTTTATGGGCGAAAACTTTTTTGAAATCACTTTTTGCAAGCTGAAGCCCAATAAAAATCATTGCCAAGGGAATAGTAATATCTGAAATACTGCCCGTAATATTTAATATTGAATCCGGAACATTAATACCAAATATAATAACTAAAACTCCTAGTATCAAACCTATTATAGGTGGGGATAGAATATTTTTCAAGTAATTATTATCTCTTCCACTCTCAAAACCTTTCAAAACTCCAACTCCAAATGTCCAAACTGTTATCTGCATACCAAAATCATATAAAATTGCGAGAATTAAACCTTGAGCACCAAATAAAGCGATACATATCGGAGATCCTACAATAATATTATTGCTAAATGCAGTAACAAATGCCAGCTCTTGTCCTTCTTTTTTTGAAAAATTAAGCTTTTTTATTATAAAAAAAATCGTCATTAGTGAAATAAAAGAAATTATTAATGAGGTTATTGGAATAATTATATATTCCCGAAGCATATTAAAATCAAAATCAATTACTATATTTGTAAATATCAGTGCTGGAAAAGCCACATCAATCATCAGCTGTGCTATACTATTTTCTGCTGATTCATTTATTTTTCCGGAACGGTTTAAATAAATACCAAGTATTATCAAAACCGCCATTAATAATAATTGGTCTAATATAGGATAAAATTTTGCCATAGCTAACTCCTTTGTCATATAGATTATTTTAATGGTCTAAATAAACTGCTCAGCTTAAATTTAATCTGAAAATTTTACCATACTCGAGGTAGAGCCAAATGCCTGGCAAACAGATAGTAACTTCTATCACAATATAAATATATTCTTTCTATATGATTAAAATTATTAAGTATAAGTAAAATTATCCTAAAGCAACATCTAAAAACATCATTATTGCAAAACCAGCCATTAATCCACCTGTTGCAAGATGACTGTTTCCTTCTGAATTAGCTTCTGGAATCAATTCTTCTCCCACCACAAAGATCATTGCTCCAGCTGCAAAAGAAAGTGCATATGGCAGTATTGGCCGCATTGTCATAACAAGCAATGCACCTAAGACACCCGCTGCAGGTTCAACAATTCCTGATGACTGCCCATACATAAAACTTTTCCAGTTTGATAACCCTTCTCTTTTTAATGGAATAGAAACTGCAGCTCCTTCAGGAAAATTTTGAATTCCAATTCCTAAAGCTAAAGCTATTGCTCCAGTAAGTGAAGCTGATGGAATACCAGATGCAACAGCACCAAAGGCAATTCCTACAGCTAAGCCTTCAGGAACATTATGCAGAGTGACTGCTAATACTAATAAAACACTTCTCTGCCAATTAGTTTTAATTCCTTCTGGCTCAGAGTTAGCCAGTGCTGGATGAATATGAGGCAGAATGTGATCTACACCTCTCAAGAAAAAACCACCTGCTAAAAACCCGATTACTGCGGGAATCCATCCGGGTATACCCATACTTTCCGATGTTTCAATCGCAGGTGCTAAAAGTGACCAGAAACTTGCTGCAATCATTACTCCAGCTGCAAAACCAAGCATACTGTCCAAAACTTTTCGATTTACATCTTTAAAAAAGAAAACTATTGCAGCTCCAAGCCCTGTTAAAAACCAGGTGAATAATGTTGCTAATAATGCCTGCATAACTGGAGATAAATTTTTAAACATCTCAAAAACCATATTATTATCACCTTGCTTTCTCATTATATTTAAGTTCAGTAAAAATCTTCTTCTATTAATCTATTAGATATTCTGCTGAATTATTGACAGCATTTTAAAAAATTATACATTAAATCTAAAGTGACATACATCTCCATCTTTTATAATGTAATCTTTACCCTCTAATCTTAAAAGACCTTCTTCTCTTGCTTGGGCTAAAGAGCCTACTCTTTTAAGATCTTCAAAACTTACTATTTCTGCTCTAATAAAACCTTTCTGCATATCACTATGAATTTTACCTGCTGCTTCTGGAGCTGTAGAACCTTTTTTTACCGTCCAGGCTCTACATTCCTGTTCTCCTGCTGTTAAAAAGGTGATTAAATTCAAAAGTTCATAACTTGCCTTGATAACTCTATCTAAGCCGGAACTTTTTAAACCTAATTCTTCTAAAAATAGATCTTTTTCTTCTTCGTCCAGCTCAGCAATATCTGCTTCAATCTTAGCACTTATTTCTACAACTTTAGCATCATCTTTTGCAGCATGATCTTTGACTTGTTTTATTAGCTTGTTATCTTCAGTGTTGATTTCATCCTCATTTACATTTGCTAGATAAATTATCGGTTTTGCACTTAATAGCTGCAGTTCTTTAATAATTCGCCTGCCTGTTTCATCAAGCTTCAGCTGCCTTAAGTTTTTTCCTTCTTCTAAAGCTTCAACTAATTTTTCTAGAACTGCCTCTTCTTTAAGATAAATTTTATCTCCACTTTTTGCCTGTTTTTTTGTTTTTTCTAGACGTTTTTCAACCGCTGCTAAATCGGCCATCATTAACTCTGTATTAATAATATCAATATCTCTGTCTGGAGAAATCTTACCATCTACGTGAGTGATATTTTCATCATCAAAACATCGAACAACCTGTGCAATGGCATCTACTTCTCTAATATGAGCCAAAAATTTATTTCCTAAACCTTCTCCTCTACTGGCACCTTCAACAAGACCAGCAATATCAACAAACTCAATCACTGTAGGTGTTTTCTTTTCTGGTTGATATTTTTCTGCTAACCAATCCAGTCTTTTATCTGGTACAGGTACTACCCCTATATTAGGATCTATAGTACAAAACGGATAATTTTCTGCATCAGCCCCTGCTTCTGTTAAAGCATTAAACAGTGTAGATTTCCCTACATTTGGCAAACCAACAATTCCTATTTTCATTAAACAATCTTCCTTCCCAAAAAATAATTTATAGATGATAACTCATAAAAGCTAAATTATCTATAAGCTTAAAACATTATTGATATCTTTTTATAAATAATTTAAAATAAAAAAATTTATTTACTGTTAAAGTTTCTTTTTTACACTTTTTTCGAATTTATTACGAGGAAGCATAATTACCCTGCCACATGTTTCACATTTTACTTTAAAATCCATACCCACTCTTAATATTTCCCAGGTATCTCCACCACAGGGATGTGTTTTTTTAAATTTAACTCTATCTCCCACTTCATATTTTTCAGGCACTTTTATTTCCTCCTGTCATGATATTTTCAAGAAACATTAAAAAAATTTAAAGTATATAATCAAATATTTCAATTGATAATTAAAAACAAAACAAATATTAGAGCTGCAGCTAAAAATAATACAAATAGACAACCAGGATCTTTATAAAAAGCTTTATTTACATTAACATTATAAGTCATGCTTCCCTTTTTGCGTGCTTTTTTTAGATATTTTACTGATTCTGAGTAATTACCTTCTTCTCTATAAATAACTCCAAGATTATTATAAGCCGGGCCATAATCTTCATCAATTGCTATAGCCTTTTTATATAATTTTTTTGCCCTCTCTAATTCTTCTTTTTCTTTAGCAAGACTCCCCAAATTTGTAATAGCAGGGGCAAATTCTCTATCTAGTTCCAGAATATCTCTAAGTATTTGTTTAGCTTTATTATAATTTTTTTGATAGAGATTAATTACAGCTAACTTATTTAAAGCAGGAACAAAATTAGAATTATCCTCCAAAAATTCATCCAACTTTTTTTCAGCTTCTTCAAACTCACCAGTTTCAATTAAATCCACGATTTTGCTGTATTTTTTTTCGTTATCTTCTTCGAGCTGGCTCAAGTATTCTGATTCTCTCATTTTTTCACCTACTTTTTATTAACTTCAATTAGATATTATATCACATGCATACATAAAACTGCAAAAATGGCCCTGCAGGGCCATTTGCTTTTCTGAAAAAATATTTTAGAATGAGAAAACTAAAATTATCACCAATGTAAATCAGGATTTCTTGCTGCCTTTGTTTCGTCAAGCCTTCTGACAGAAGTAGAATGCGGAGCATTTATAACTAATTCAGGATTTTCTTTTATTTCCCGGGAAATAGTGAGCATTGTTTCCACAAAACGGTCTAAGGTATCAATATTTTCTGTTTCAGTAGGCTCTATCATTATTGCTTCTTTTACTACAAGAGGAAAATATATTGTTGGTGCATATTGATCATAATCTAGAAGTCTTTTTGCAATATGCAGTGTTGAAGCCCCTTCTTCCTTCTGTTTACTACCAGAAAGAACAAATTCATGCAGGCTTTCCTCAGCATAGGGAAGTTTATATTGCTCTTTTAATCTAGCTTTTAAATAATTTGCATTTAAAACTGCATTCTCAGTAGTCTTCTTAAGTCCCTTACCACCTACAGTTTTAATATATGCCCATGCTCTCAGCATAACACCATAATTACCATAAAAACTATGGACTTTTCCGATTGATTTATCTCTTTTATAATCCCAAAAATATCTATTTGCTTCTTTTTTCAAAACAGGCTTTGGTAAATAAGGAGCTAAAAAATCTTTTACTCCAACCGGTCCAGAACCAGGTCCTCCACCACCATGAGGTGTAGAAAATGTTTTATGCAGGTTAAAATGCATTAAATCAAAATCCATCTCACCAGGTTTTGCATAACCCATGATAGCATTCATGTT
>CAZYRX010000068.1:0-9269 GCA_964649895.1 uncultured Halanaerobium sp. | reverse complement strand
GCTTACCCTGGTTATCCTTATGCATTTTTAGTGCTTCTTCTTTTAAATTCATCTAGATTAACAACTCCTTATGTAATTAATGCCAAGCAAATATTATTAACGCATTTCCACATTATAAGTTCTTCATATAAAAAATTTATCCTTCATAAAATACAATAATCTTTAAGATATTTATGTACTTTATGATTTTTATTTCAAACTTTCTGCAGCATGATATGAACTTCTTGCAAAAGGTTCTGATACTACAGATTTAAAGCCAAGTGATTCTCCAATTTCCTTATACTCAGCAAATAATTCAGGAGTAATAAATTCTTTAACTTTAAGATGCATGCTCGAAGGCTGCAGATATTGTCCAATAGTAAGTATATCAACATCCTTATCTCGCAAATCATGCATTACTTCTATAACTTCTTCTTTTTGTTCTCCAAGACCAACCATGATTCCAGACTTTGTATAAATCTGATTATTCAAATCTTTCATTTTTTCTAGTACAAATAAAGACTGCTGGTAATCAGCTTCTGGACGAACACTACTATATAATCTAGGTATTGTTTCTACATTATGATTAAACACCTCAAAATTAGCTTCTGCAAGTCTTTTTAATATATCAACCTCACCCTGAAAATCTGGTGTTAAAAGTTCAATCTTTATATCACCTGATATTTTTTTTATCTCTTCAACTGTTTTTATAAAATGACTAACTCCACCATCTTCAAGATCATCTCTTGTTACTGATGTAATAACAACATATTTTAAATCCAATCTTCTTACAGCTTCTGCAACATGCTGAGGTTCTAAAGGATCAAGTTCTTCTGGTTTAGCAGAAGTTACTGCACAAAATCTACAGTTTCTAGTACAGTTCCTACCCATAATCATAAAAGTTGCAGTATTATTTGCAAAACACTCACCTTGATTTGGGCATTCAGCACTCTGACAAACTGTATTTAAATGCAAATCTTCTAAAATATCCTCAACATGCATCCATTTATCCTGAGTAGGTAATCTTTTTTTGAGCCATTCCGGAAACTTACCTTTCATCATCTAACACCTCCATATTAAAAACTTCAGCAAAATATTTTATAACTTTTTCCATTACTTCTTTTTCTTCAACTTCATATCCTAGTATCTTTTCTAAAGAGGTTACACCCTTATCCTGAATCCCACAGGGTATTATATAAGAAAAATGATTTAAATTTGGATTAATATTAAATGCAAATCCATGATAAGTAATCCAGTGCCTAACACCGACTCCTATAGCAGTAATTTTCTCATCGCCCACCCAGACACCCGTTAATCCTTTAATTCTTTCTGCAGTTATATCATACTCTTTTTTGAGAAGTCTAATAAAAATTTCTTCATAAGAGCGAAGTAACCAGTGTAAATCCTTTTTATGTTCTTTTAGGTTGAGTATTGGATAGCCAACAATTTGTCCGGGACCGTGATAAGTTATATCCCCACCACGATTTGTTTCAAAAACGTCAATCCCTGATTTTTTTAAAAAATCTTTACTAACAGTAATATTATCACTTGTACCACTTGTTCCAATTGTAAAAACAGGTGGATGTTCTACTAAAAGTAATGTGTCATTGATTTCATCGTTTTTTCTTTTTTCTAATAATTCCAACTGCATATTATAAGCTTTTTTGTAGTGTATATTACCTGTTTTAATTACATCTAACTTCACTGTTATATATTACCTTCTCTCTAAATGATATTGAAAACTATCTTTAGCAAATAGTTTAACAATATTGTATAACTATTAATACATTAATGCAATTATTAATCATGATTTTCTGCTATAACAGTATTGAGGAGATTACCTATCCCTTCTATTTCAATTTCAATAGTATCTCCCGGTCGTAAATATACTGCTTCATCTCTTGCAAAACCAACTCCTTCTGGAGTACCAGTTAAAATTACCGTACCTGGTTTTAAAGTCATATTCTTCGATAAATAGCTAATAAGTTCTGCTGTCCCAAATATCATATCAGAAGTATTTGAGTTCTGCATAATTTCACCATTAAGCACAGATTTTATTTTGCAGTTGTCTGGATTTAAATCTGTTTCTATTACAGGTCCAAGTGGACAGAATGTATCAAATGATTTTGCCCTTGCCCACTGTTTATCCTTTTTTATCTGACAGTCTCGTGCACTGACATCATTAGCACAGGTATATCCTAAAATATATTCTTCAACTTCATCTTTTTCTATATTCTTGCACTCTTTGCCGATAACTACTGCAAGTTCTGCTTCATAATCAACTTCATCAGGGGCCATTCTTGGTAGAATTATATCAGTTTCTGGGCCAGTTAAACTATTTGTTGCTTTAATAAATATTATTGGCTTATCTGGTATTTTAAGCCCACTTTCTTCTGCATGATGACGATAGTTTAAACCAATGGCTATTATATTTTCAGGTTCTACTGGAGAATATAATTCGATATTTTCAAGTGATGCAGTTTTTTCTCCTAATGAAAAATCAGAAAATATATTCCCGTTAATTTTATAAACTTCATTTTCAACTAAAATACCAAATTTAATTCCATCTGTTAATTGGTCTGACTTTTTATATCTAATTATCTTCATATTATCTCCTTTGTTTTCATATAAGTAATTAATTATTTTCAACTAAATTATTCAATTCTATTTTTTCTTATCCTATCAAATAATACAGCAAGAATAATTATTAAACCAATAACAAACTGCTGCCAAAAAGATGCAACTCCAAGTAAATTTAAACCGTTTCTTATAATTCCTATGATAAATGCACCATAAAGAGTTCCTAAAATGGTTCCTGTTCCTCCCATAAGGCTTGCTCCTCCAATTACTGAAGCAGCTATTGCATGAAGTTCAAATCCCTGTCCTGCAATAGGAGGTGCTGCCCATAATCTTGCTGTTAAAACAACACTTGCTAATCCGGCTAAAAAACCAGAAATACTATAAACTATTAGGTGCTTGTTAGCAACTTTTATACCAGATAATCTTGATGCCTCTTCATTTCCACCTATAGCAAAAAAAGTCCTACCCAATCTCGTCTTATTTAAGAGCAAATAAACTAAGACAAATATTATAATGGCAACTACAACAGGCATAGGAATTCCAAATAAATATCCACCACCAATATAAGTATAGCTGCTATTATCAATTGTAATTGAACTACCCTTTGTCAATACAAGAGCAAGCCCCCTTGCCATACTCATCATACCTAATGTGGCAATAAATGAAGCCATTTTAAACCTTGATACTAATATTCCATTTATAAAACCACATAAAGTTCCAATAATCAAAGCAAGCAAAATTGCAGTAATAAAATTACCACCTGTATTCAAATACATTCCAGCAACTACTCCAGAAAAAGCAACAATGGAACCAACAGAAAGGTCAATTCCTCCAGTAATAATTACCATCGTTAATCCCGCTGCAAGAATGAAATTAATTGAAATTTGACGGGCAATATTTATAAAATTAGACATTGTTAAAAAATGTTCTGACATCAAACTTAGTATTAAACTTATACCTAAAATCACAAATAAAAGTATATGTTTAGAAAAAAATTCATTTTTATTATTATTCAAACTTTGAAGATCTTTATTTTTCACTTTTCTCACTCCCCATAGCACAGCTTAATATATCTTCCTGACAGACATCGCTAATTTCGTCTTTATTAAATTCTCCAGTAATCTTTCCCCTGTGTAAAACTAGAATCCTATTGCTCATCTCTAATATTTCCGGTAATTCTGAAGAAGTCATTATTATTCCAACTCCTTCATTCAGTAATTCAATCATAAGATTATATACTTCTATTTTTGCACCAACATCGATACCTCGAGTGGGTTCATCAAATAAAATGATATCTGCATTCGCAGACAGCCATTTTGCAATTACTACTTTTTGTTGATTACCTCCACTTAAATGTCTTGATTTAAATTCAACTCCTGGTGTTTTTATACTCATCTTATCTCTGTAATTTTCAGCAATATCAAAGTCATATTTTTGATTTATAAATCCATACTTAGATATTCTTTTCAAGATAGGCAGTGTTATATTTTTCTTAATACTCATATCTAATACTAAACCATGACTTTTTCTATCTTCAGGAATTAAACCAATACCATTATCAATTGCCTGATAAGGATTGTTTATTTTAATATTTTTACCTTTTATATATATCTCACCTTCATCAATAGTATCAGCACCAAAAATTGCTCTCATCAACTCTGTTCTACCTGCTCCAACCAATCCAGCTATACCTAATATTTCTCCTTTATGTAAATCAAAAGAAATGTTTTTTAATTTATTTGCACTCGACAAATTTTTAACAGAAAGAATTTTTTCGCCCGGATCAATACTAAAACTTGGGTACTTTTCTTCAATTTCTCTACCTACCATAGCAGTAGTAATAGAGTTTTCCGTCAAATCGGAAAGAGATTTTGTGAATATTTTTTTACCTTCTCTAAGCACTGTTGCCCTATCACCAATTTCCCAAAGTTCTTCTAATCGATGAGAAATATATATTATACTCTTCCCTTTTTCTTTCAAAGATAAAATAACAGAAAACAATCTGTCAATTTCACCTTTAGATAGTGCTGCAGTAGGTTCATCCATTATCAATATATCTGGATTAGCATAGATGGATTTTGCAATTTCAATCATCTGCTGATCCCCAACACCTAAATCTTTAATTTTCGTTCGTGGATCAATATTAATATTTAATTCTTCTAGAACTTTTTTAGATTCTTTATACATCATATCAAAATCTACAAAATATTTTTTTAAAGGCATATTTCCCAAAAATATATTTTCCATTACACTCATATTAAATGCAAGATTTAATTCCTGGTAAATTTGACTTATTCCTAGTTTTTTAGCCTTTATAGGATCAGATAAAGAAACTTTTTTACTCTTTATTAATATTTCTCCTTCAGTTTTCTGTATAGCACCTGATAATATTTTTACAAGGGTAGATTTACCTGCACCATTTTCACCCACTAGTGCATGTACTTCTCCTTTTTTTAAAGAAAAATCTACATTATTTAGCGCTAAAACTCCAGGATAACGTTTAGTAATATTTTTCATTTCAAGTATATTTTCATTCAATATAATCCCCTCCAAAAACTAATAACACAATATTGAAAAAATATAAATAACACGGTCCTCAAAAAAATCAATCTTTATTTAGCATAGTATTACTTAATAAACTGATCTACATTTTCTTTGGTTACAACAATACAATCAATAATTATTTCTTCTTCAATTTCTTTGCCCTGCATATACTCTACGGCTTTTTGTACACTTACATAACCCTGTCTATCTGGTACATTTTCAACAGTGGCTAATAATTGACCTTTCTGAATTGCTTCTAAAGCAGCATCAATTGCATCAAAACCTACTATTTCAACTTGATCTTCTTTTCTTGCAGCCTGAATTGCTCGAATTGCTCCTAAAGCCATTTCATCATTTGAAGCAATTATAAAATCTAAATCAGGATTAGAAACTAGTATATTTTCTGTAACTCTCATGCCTTCAGTTCTATCATAATTGGCAGTCTGAGAAGCAACTATTTCTATATTAGGATACTGATCTAATACATCATGATAACCATCCATTCTATCTTCAGCAGTAGAATGTCCTCTTACACCTTCTAATATAGCGATTTCTCCTTCTCCATTTAGATAATCTGCTGAAAATTCTGCTATTTGCACTGCAGCACTATAATTATCTACACCGATAAAACTTTCAATCTTTCCTCCTTCTGCAGTTGTATCTACTACAATAACAGGAATTCCTTTCTGATTAGCTTTATCAATTGCTGGTACAATGGCTTTTGGACCAGCAGGATTTATTACAAGAATATCTACATCTTTTTCTATCATATCTTCTACTATACTGAGCTGTCCGGAAATATCTGTATGTTTTTCGGCTGAAACCCAGTTTAAGTTTACATCATAGTCGTCTGCTGCTTGTTGTGCACCTTCCAACATTCTGGTGAAATATGGGTTTGCCATAGTTTTTACGATAAATCCAACTTCTAATTTATCTGCTGCAAGCACTCCCATAGAAGAAGTCAATATTACAACCATTATCATAGTTATTAATAATAATTTTCTCATTTTTTTCCCCCTTAATTAGTAAAGAGGACCGTGTTAAAATCTATTTTTTAAGCATCATTTTTTTAGCTTCCTTTAATTCTGTTTGATAATCAATTTCTATTCTAGCAACACCTGTATTAACTGCTGCCTGAGCTACTGCAGCTGCCACATATGGTCCAACTCTTGGATCAAATGGTTTTGGTATAACATATTCTGAAGTTAATTCACTATCATCGATCAAATTTGCAAGTGCATATGCTGCTGCCTTTTTCATTTCCTCATTAATCTCTTTTGCTCTAACATCAAGTGCTCCCCTAAATATACCAGGGAAAGCAAGCACATTATTAACCTGATTTGGATAATCTGATCTCCCTGTTCCAACTATTTTTGCTCCAGCTTTTAGAGCATCTTCCGGCCAAATTTCAGGATCTGGATTTGCCATTGCAAAAATTATGGGATCATCTGCCATTGATCTAACCATTTCTTTATAAAGCAGATTTGCAGCTGAAACTCCAATAAAAACATCCGCTCCTTTGATCATTTCAGCCAAATCACCCTTTTTGTTTTCTTTATTTGTTATTTTTGCAATTTCTTTTGTGCTTTCATTAAGATCATCTCTTCCTTCATATATGGCACCTTTAATATCGAGAGCTATGATTTCTCCAACATCTTCAGAATGTAGTAGTTTAATTATACTTGCTCCAGCTGCACCCGCTCCATTTACTATTACCTTGATATCTTCAATATTTTTCTCTAATATAATTAAAGAATTAATTAAAGCAGCAAGTGTAATTATGGCAGTTCCATGCTGATCATCGTGAAATACTGGAATATCAAGTTCTTCTTTTAATCTATTTTCAATATAGAAACATTCAGGTGATTTAATATCTTCTAAATTAATCCCACCAAAAACTGGAGCCATTTTTTTAACATATGATATCAATTTATCGGGATCTGATTCATTTAAACATATTGGGAAGGCATCAACATCTGCAAACTCTTTAAATAATACAGCTTTACCCTCCATTACAGGTAAAGAAGCAGAAGCTCCAATATTACCCAATCCCAATACAGCACTACCATTACTTATAACAGCAACAAAATTTGATTTATTTGTATAATCATAAATTTTATTTTTATTGTTCTTTATTTCTCGACAGGGTTCAGCAACTCCAGGTGAATAGGCTAAAGAAAGATCATGTTCATTTCTAACCTTCACTTTAGCCTGAACCATCAGCTTTCCCTGATTATCTTTGTGCAGTTTTAAGGCTTCTTCTTTTAAATTCATTTATTCACCTCTTTTGCATTTTTCAAATATTTTTTGATAGTTTAATTATCTTCATTCATTACAGTAGGTACAGTTAAACTACCCTGGGGCATAATATAGGCAGTATAATTGCCATTATATTTTTCCTCTAAATATTTGACTGCTTCTTCCAAATTAGAAAGTTTTTTAAGAAACATATTTTCTGTCTGCTCCTTAGTTAAAGAAGAAAGCAGTATAACATCTTTATTCATTGCAACCTTTGAAATTGCGTATGCTTTATGACCACCAATCAAGAATTTTTCTTTTATTCTCTTTACATTATCTTCAGGTTTTTCAGCTTCGTTCATCCATTTTTCAAAACGCTCTTCTCCCAGGCCTTCGCTACATTCTGCAACCCAAATAATAGTTCCACCTTTTTTTACAGCATGATCTGCATGGTCTAAGGCTTTTTGTGCCTGATAAACATTAATATCTCTGGGAAAACCACCTGAACTTACAATAGCTGCATCTGCTTTTTCTTCTATTTCTACATAATACATCTCTTCAGAGATATCAATTCCTGCTTCCCAGGCTGCTCTTAAATCTCCAGATACTACCTTTACTATTTCTCGACTGCTGTTAGTTACAACATTGACAATAAAATCTACTCCCAGCATTTCAGCTGCTTCGAACATTTCCAAGTTAATCGGATTCTCATCTAATTCTGGATTTTCAGCCATTACTTTAACCATATTTGCATGATTTTTTTCTATCGCATTTCTATCAGCAACACCAGGTAGTATTGATTTTCTACCACCTGAAAACCCTGCCATATAATGAGGTAGAATAACACCAGTTGTTATTACAAAATCAGCTTCTGCAGCTATTTTATTTATCCTCAAAATATTTCCAGTGCTCAGTTCACCAATTTCAACCACTTCGGCATCACAGACATGATGATGAAATTTATAATTCTCATGTACTTCTTTTCCAAATATATCTATATTCTGCTGATCAGAATGTGGTTCATGTACTCCAGTTGCTACTACAAAAGTTACCTGTTCTTTGTTGATACCTGCATCTTCTATAGTTTTCAATACTGGAGGCAGCATATAGTTATATGGAGTAAACCTTGTTACATCATTAACTACTATCACAACATCTTCTGGATCTTTTTCTTTTAAAAGACTTAAAAGAGAAGCAGATTCTATAGGTTTTTCAAGTGAAACTTCAACAGCTTTTAGTGGATCACTTATACCTTCTTTTTCTGCTGCTTTTAATACTTTTAACACTTTATCTTCTGCAATGTCAAAACTTAATTTTTCTTTTCCATATTTGACTTCCATTTTTGCCACTTCCTTTTATCTAAAATATTCTGCCCAAAAGCTAAATATTAAATACTATCTATTATTATTAATTTTTTTAATTATCAATTTCAATTCAATTTATTCAATTCCATTTATCTGATAATACTCATATAGACTTCTGTGGTTTTTTGCTTAATAGATATTCCTTAATACTTTCTACCGCCGTTTTACCTGCACCCATTGCTTTGATTACTGTAGCTGCACCTGTTACAACATCTCCACCAGCATAGACTCCTTCTCTGCTTGTCTGCTGGTCTTCATCTACTACTATTCCACCCCAGCTTTTTGTCTCTAAATCCTTTGTATTCTTGGTTAAGAGTGGATTGGGGTTCTGCCCGATAGCAATGATTACTGTATCAACATCAAGCATCCAGTTAGAATCTTCAATTGGAACAGGTCTTCTTCTACCTGAATCATCTTTTTCTCCTAATTCCATTTTCAGGCATTCCATCTTATCAATACAGCCATCTTTACCGTGCAGTGCAACTGGATTGTTGAGTAATTTTAGGTCTATACCCTCTTCTTCTGCATGGTGAATTTCTTCTGATCTTGCCGGCATCTGCTCTC
>CAZYRX010000067.1:0-9898 GCA_964649895.1 uncultured Halanaerobium sp. | reverse complement strand
CTGTTGTTTTAAATTCTTCAAGGCTTAATTCAGGATATTGATGTAGATGTCTTCTAATTTTTATTACTTCAGTTTCTAACTCGTGACTTAGTTTGAAAATATCCATTCTATCTCCTTTCTACTATCTAAAAAGAATTGAAATTAGATTACAGCATATATTACAATTATAAGGGTTAACAATCCATCCTCAGTACCTTTTTTATAGTTCTGCCAAAGTTATAATATTCCTTTCTGATCTGCATCAATTAATAGACTCAGTCTCATAGATTCCAAATCAACAATAATTATTCACTACCTTCTCCATGAGCATAGCGGCTCGCAGCTGCCGCAGCAATTCCGGCAACAAGATCATCTAAAAAAGTATTAACTTTACCATCCTTTTTAGTGTCCAGCTCTTTAATTATTCCGATCTTCTCTTTGTCCAAAAATCCATAACTCGTCAAACCTATCGTTCCATAGAGGTTTACAATGGAGAGCGGAATAATCTCGTCGATTCCGTAAAGTCCTTCATCTGTATCTATAATACTTTGGAGAGGCTCTGGAAGCATATTTTTTTCAGCCAGCTCATCAAGTGCAACTCCTGTTAATATAGCATGAGCAACCTCTCTTTTTTTCAGAACAGCATCAACATTTTCCAGACAGGCTTCTAAGCTGATATCAGGATCAAAGGGTTCCTGCAGTGATTTAACCAACTCAGCTATATCTTCAATAGTTACTCCTCTTTCATTTAAAACTTCAATCGATTTCTCATATAATTTTTCCATAATAATTTACATTCCCTTCATTATAAACTTCAGATTTCCAGCATATGAATTTGCTTAATTATTAAATCCCGGTACCTTATAATCATTTAAAAGTTTGAGTATTTTCTTATATCTATTTATTTTGTATTCTAAATCCCTGACATTCTCTGGATATTTGTTATCTGCTAAAACTTCTCTATATTCATCAATCTCATGTTCGACATACTCCTGCAGTGAATTGAATCTGTGGTACTTTACATCTTCAATATACTTAACTGCACCGTCTTTAAGCAGTAATTCAACTATATGGGGATATCTCATATCAACTGCTCTAGATAAAACTGTCCCACGAATTCCATTATAATCATATTCAGGTAGATTAAGATCCGCTCCATTTTCAATCAGCATCTCAAGCATTAAGTAATTTATATATTCCTCTACCTCTCTGTAGATTACATCTTCATCTTCTCCCCTATCTTCAAGTATCGTTATCTGTTTGCCTGCATAATGCTTGCAGGCTATGTCGGTTGGATCAGCAGTTACAGCTAAGAGAGCCGTACTTCTTTTAGTATAATCTGAAGTTACTGCATTAACCTCTGCCCCATGATTGATAAGTATCTCTGCAGTTTTAATTCTGCCGAGCATTACCGCCAAGTGAAGAGGTGTATAATCAGAACTAAAAATACCATCTCTGTAATTAGGGTCTGCACCTTTCTGCAGCAGCCTTTTTACTTCATTCTGTATCTGAGAAGAGCTGTAATCATGATCAACATTTTTTATTATTTCAACCATTTTTTCATTTAATCTCTGTTCTGATTCAGTATAAGCTGAACTTCCACTCTCAACTTCTTCTACTATTTCGATCTCACTTTGACTGTCATATTCCAGGAGAGAAGGCTCAGGCTTTAATTCTACTTCATCAGAGTCATCAGCATCTTCTTCACTTAGCTTTTCAGCTCTATCTTCCTCTCCTGCAGTATCCTCTTCTTCAGCCTTCTCATTATCATCATTACCCAGTGAAAACTCTAAACTCCTGTGAGAAATAATCTTATTATTACTATCAATTATTCTCAGGGCCATCTGATGTCTGCCAGATTCAAGTGAATCAGTATTAAAGTAAATCTGATGGATATTCGGATCTGATGCCTGAGCTGACTTAATCATCAAACCATCATAGAACCATTCAACTCTGTACTGATCACTCCAGTTACCTATTCTGCTGCTGCTTAGATAGATGCCGTCTCCTATGATTAAATCATTTACAGCTGCTGAACCATTAAAACCATCTCTGCTCAAATTGAGTTTACCCAGCTCTATATAATCTGCAATGCTGAAGCTGTATTCAGCATAATTGTACTGCAGCATTGTTAGTGGATCAAATATCCGCAGATAGATGCTGTATCGAGCAGGTGCCAAATTTTGAGGAATAAATTCAATTTCTTCTGCTCTACTGCTGCTGCTTGAATTCTGTTTTAAAATAATGTTCTGCCCATCATCAGTCTGAATCTCCCAGCGGGCTAAAAGATTCTGATCCCAGTCCTCATTTCTGAGTGCATAGAAGTTAAGCTCTCTCTCAGGATTGATAACTGCTCCTCTTTCTATATTTGCATAGATTTTATCTAGATAAAAATCTTCTTTTCTTGCTGCAAAGGCTTCTCTTTTTGCCTGCTGCAGTTCTTTTGATTCTCTGTTATTAAATTCTGCCAGATAATTATTAAAACCGTCTGCTGCATAATCTGCCCCTGATTCCAATGCCTGAAGTCCACTCAAGAGGGGGGCAGCTGTCATAGATACTGCTGTCCTTGTGATAATTTTGGTGCTGACCCTTGCCATACTTGTTACAGGATGGGTTTCCCAACCACCTGTTTTACCGTTCTCAAGCATTGTTTTTAAAAATCTTTTCTCTTCTTCATCAATTTCCCAACCCCGGTCGGCTGCTTCGATCAAAGGTATGGGAAGAAGTTCTACAGCTGCTGCTGCGGAGGCCTTGGCCAGTTTAACACCAGTACTATCATCAGCTTCATAGTTAAATAAGAGATGACTACCCTGTGAAACTCTATCCAGAGCATCTTTCACCCCAACCAAATCACTGATAACTGAAAATGACTTTAGTGCTTTCTGTCTGCTGATGAGCGGCTTTTTCTCTGCCTTTTTAAACTTTGCAATCTTGAGTGAACCAAGCTGACTGCCCAATTTATCTTTAAAATCACTGCTGTCAATAAAACCTGAGCTTTTCATCTTTGTCTTAAGTGTATCCATGCCGGATCCACTGCCATCCTGAGCTTTAATTTCTGCTGCAATGGACTTAAAATTTTCCGGCAGCTTACCCATCTCATAGCCCTGATTGATATATGAATTTCGTAATTCTTCTAATGTAATAACACCTTTTTTCAGCTGCATCACAGCTTCTGTTTCATGCATTGCTTTTAGATTAGAATCTGCAGTATTTTTAGCCTTTCTCAGCTGTTCATCTGCTTTTTCCATGTACATCAGTGCAAGTCCCTCTGGATCATTTAATGCTGCTTTTCCCTGTTTAACTTTAACTATTCTCGGTACTGCCTCTCCATATTGATCAGAATAATCTCTACTGGCCTCGAGATGAAGCCTATCAGTTGGAGCCTGCCTATATTTTTCAGCATGTTCTTTTAGTAATTTCTTGCGCTGGGTTTTACTTTCTGCAGCTGTACTAAAATGGGTCTGCTTTGCGAACTCCTCATAATATATATCCTCCCATTTTGAAGTTGGAATCTCTATCCAACGGTCGGTTTCAGCCTCTACCAGTATCCTCACATCTCGATCTGTATTTACACTGCTGCTGTCAGAACCAGGTGTGCGAAAATCATCGGTGATTATATTTTTACCTTCATATTCAGCTGAATCCCTGAGATAATTCAAGACTTTTTCATCTACAGGCCTGTAGACTTCATCTTCAAGCTTTTTTGTAAAAGCAGCTTTTTCTTTTCTGCTTCCGTATTCTTTTAGCTTCCTTGTTTCCCTGGAATCCACAAATGTCTCTAAAACCTTATCCAAACTATCATAATTATCTTCTGCATAAATTACCGCTGAAGAAAATATTATTAAAAATGCAAGTAAAAGGAGCATCAATTGCTCATTCTTCTTAAACATTATGATTCAGCTCCTTTCCATTTTGCAAGCAGATTCTTAATATAATTTTTTTGATTTGATGTCAACCTATCTTCATTGAGCATAAGTGTTTCTATAATCAGCTTTGAAACATCACTATAACCGAGATTCTGATATAAAACCGCAAGTGAGATATTGATGTAGAAGTTATCGGGATCTTTTGCCAGCAGCTCATTTAGATAATTGAGGCCAGCTTCCATTCTGCCGTCTGCTATATAGGCTAGGGTGAGGTTAGATATATTAGTCCCGGTGAGCATTGAGCTGTCCTTATTGAAAAGATTTTTGTACTGTTCTACCGCTGACCAGAAACGCCCCTGCTCCAGTAAATTCTGGGCAAGAAGCTGCTGTGCCTGAGCATTGGCTGGATTTATTTCTGCTGCTTTGATAAATGCCTGACCTGCTTGTTCTAACATCTCTTTTTCATTTTTAAATTCAGAAAGAACCATACCCAAAAAAAGCCAACTCTGATCAAAATTTTTAAGCAGTTCAGCAGAAGAAGCAGAATATTCAAGTGCTTTAAAAAGTGACCGGCTGTCTGAGTTATCACTACGGTACTTGCTGTAATTATAAGCTGCTATTTTCAATCTCAATTCTCCAAGCCGCTGATAAAGAAATGGCTGATCAGCTTCTGGGTTGAGCTTTTCCATGATATCCAGTTCTTTTTCCAGCAGATCTGCATAATTAATACTTTTGAGCAAATCATTATAATCGAAAATTGTCTCATCAGCTGGAGCTGCATAAACTGCTGCTGGATTAACTGTAATAAAAGCAGTCAAAATTATAAAAGTTATGAATATTATTTTTAGATTATATTTTTGCATTTCTTCACCCTCTTAATTTTCTTAAACTGCATTTCTGAATTTTTAATTTTATCTAAACTATCTGATTGCATATTTATATTATAGCAAAAAGCAGACATTAAGTCTGGAATTAATTTAAGCTTATCATTCTATTTGAAGTGTATCGATATTAATAATGTTTTCTTCAGATATGGAATGATAATACCATTTTCCATCTAAATCATTATAGATTAAATTATAATTAGAGCTATTTGTCAGTACCTTTTCATTCCCATCCTTGTCTTCAACTACTAAATTATACCCTTCTTCAGGTCTTATTTCCAATCTACTTCCAACAGGCTTATAATATATATGTCCTACAGGAAGTTCCCAATCTTCTGGATCCAGACCAATATCTGTATATCTGTAATCGTCCCAAGTCCTACCGTAACCTCCTTCATTCATCAATTCAATCATTTTTGGAGTTATTTCAGCAAAAGAACTTCCTAATGGTGATAAAGGAACCACATTACCCTGGTTTATTAATACCCATAATTGTTCTTCTATCAACCAATTAAATTCTGCTCCTTCAGTTTCTGCTTCAGCAATATGGTCAATAAAATCTTCATCAACCAGTTCCTGCATCCGCTCTTCATCAGTATTAAATCCTTCAAATATATCTCCTTCTGATATTTGTTCATTAATGCTGTATAGAGTAGTAGCATAATTAACATTTCTAAGAGCAGCCTGATCCACCGCTATTTTTGCACGTTCAGGAACACCACCCAATCTCGGCAGCGCAATTGCTGCAAAAATACCGAGTATGGCGATAACTAAAAGCAATTCGACAAGGGTAAAACCTTCATGACTTCGTATTTTTAACATAATCATCATCCCTTTAAAGATCGTAAAAATAATCGCTTATCATATTGCATGCCCTTCGAAATTAAATAAAAGTAAATAAATTCAATAATATGTTTATATGTTTTAATTTTACATTATTCTGCTTGATTAAATCAAGTAATATTTTTCTATTCTCTTTTGACTTAAAAAATATATATTATTTATTCAATTTTTACAGATAAATTATAATTTTCACTTTAAAAATTAAATATTTTGACATATCAGCTTTTGAGTTGTATATTGATATTAGAAAGATAGATTTCGACCAATCTCATTTATAGATAATTGATAACAGTCAATGCCTACCTTCAGAAGAATTAGCTTTACAGCAAGGAGGGTCAAATTATGAAGGAAGCTATGCTTTATGAAAAGTTGGAAAATAATATGGTTAAGTGCAATGTCTGTAATCACAGATGTGTGATCAAGGATGGTAAAAGGGGAATCTGTCGGGTTAGAGAAAATCGAGATGGAACACTTTATGCCTTAAACTATGCTAAAGCAGCCGCAGTACATGTTGATCCAATAGAGAAAAAACCTCTTTATCACTTTATGCCGGGCAGCAGTGCCTATTCAATTGGAACAGAGGGCTGTAATATGAAATGCACCTGGTGTCAGAACTGGCAGATATCACAAAGCCCTGAAGCAGATGAAGATGTACGGGGAAGGGATATCTCACCGAAAGAAATAGTTCAGGGAGCATTGGAGCACGACTGTGAATCGATAGCTTATACCTATACTGAACCGACAATATTTTTGGAATATGCACTGGACACGATGAGGCTAGCTAAAGAAAAAGGAATTAAAAATGTCTGGGTCAGCAATGGCTATATGACAAGAGAAACACTAGATGAAATAATACCATATCTTGATGCGGCTAATATAGATCATAAAGGACCGGATAAACTTTATAAGGAACACACTGGTGGAAGTATTGAGCCGATTAAGGAAAACTTAAAATCCCTGCACAAAGCGGGTATCCACCTCGAAGTAACAACTCTTTTGATACCAGGCCTTAATGATAAAGAAGATGATCTAAAAGATATTGCAAAATTTATTAGCAGAGAGCTTAGCCCTGAGGTACCATGGCATATCTCAAGATTTTACCCGGGCTGGAAGATGCAGGATGTCAACATAACACCGATGGAGACACTTAAAAAAGCAGAATCAATCGGAGAAAAAGCTGGCCTAAAATATATCCATCTTGGCAATGTTTAAATCAAAAAATATAATAATTGCGAAAAGCCTTGAATAGAACGATCATCAAAATAATAGTTTTAATCGCAAGGTGAATATTTTGGGTTAAATTATGATCAGTATTGATATTCAGCCTGCTGAATAAATGATAGAAAAAATCATCATTTGGACCACTGTAACCATAATTCTGCTGCAGCATTGTCAGCAGGCATTCTCCAAAGTAGATTTCATGTGCTTTATGCAGGAAAATCAATAAAAACCCGAGATAAAAAGGTGCTTTAACTGCAAAAGCAAATGAAAAGATAATAAAGAGCAGATGGAGGCTTATCAAGAGATTGTCACTGATATAATTTTTTTGGCTGCCTTTATTTTCGACCATTATATTCTCACCCCTCAGTCAGATATTAAGATTATTATATAATATTAGCTGATTGATTTAAGTCAAGATGATTACAACTTAAAACCAACAAAAAATATATATGCGGAGCTTTAAAGCTGTTATTCCTGATCTTTTAAAATCTCCAGCATTGGTTGTAAAATTAATTTAATCTAAATTTTTATAGTAACTGTCCCGGTTGTAAACCGCACCAAGAGGATTATGGGCCAATACCCTGTCTTTAACCGCAAGTACAGTAGTTGGAGCACTAGAATACTTAAAAAACAAGCTGTCATGTCCAACACACAAACCCAGCACTATATTAAATTCTGAACCTGATTCCTCTAAAAATTTAGCCTGTGCTATTGGATTACAGGAAGCTTCAAAACCTTCATCAGAAAAGCGGTCCTCAGCTGGAATTCCCATTTCTCTTTTATCGAAACTACCACAGCAGCAGACTGCTGAGGCCACTTTCAAACCCTTTTCTTTGTAATAATCAGCAGCAATCTTTGCTTCTTTTTTCAGGCCGATACAAAATGCTATGCCAACTGTTTCAAATCCAGCCTTAATTGCAAATTCTGCTATTTCTTTTAATCGAGGCCATTCTCTATAACCCGTTGTTTCTATATGAGCAGCAGTTTTAAATAGAAGGCTGTTCTCTTCTTCTTCATATTTAGGAGCTAATTCTACAAACCAGTTCTTCTCGGGCATAAGACAAAACTCTGGATACTCTTCATTTTCTTTCTTGCATGATTTTTCTTCACACCAGGCACAAATAGAAAACATAAAATTTTCCTCCTCATCATCTTTTTAAATAAATTGAGCTAGGCAGCAGTAAAAAAATATCACTCTACATTAATTTCAGGGTGAAACAATTAATTCCTGCTTATTAATTATTGATGATTGTCTTCTATATTGCAAATCAAAAACTTGATAAATATATTAATGCTTTTCAGGGCCAACAAAACTGCTTTTCTACAGATAAATCTATAAGTGAAACTTAAAAATTATTTTAAATACTGAATCAATATCCTAACATTATCTTTAGAATTTTACATAAATTTGCTATAATTAGATAAAGAGTACGAAAGAAGGTGCACCATGAGAAAACTTGAAGATATAAATTTGAAGGAAATCAGCAAAGGCAGAGATTATACAAAGTCTCCAGAAGCCTGGGATGAAGAACTCTTCTACTTTTTGCTTGTTGACAGGTTCAATAATCATGAAGAAAACTACCTTCTTTACGACAAAAAAGAAGATTATGAGAATGCTCTGCAGAGTGAAGAAAGTAGAAATAAATGGCTTGAATCAGGAGATCACTGGGTAGGTGGCACCCTAAAAGGTATAATCGAAAAGCTGGATTATCTCGAAGGTTTGGGAGTTAGTGTGCTCTGGATAAGTCCGATACTGAAACAGCCTATATATTCAACAAATTATCATGGTTATGGAATTCAAAATTTTTTAGAGGTTGACCCTCATTTTGGCAGCAGAGAAGATCTCAAAGAATTGGTTGAAAAAGCACATGCCAGAGGAATCTATATCATTCTCGATGTGATCATCAACCACTCAGGAGATGTTTTTCTCTATAAAAGTGATGATACCCCCTATAATGGTGAGCAGTATCCGGTACAGGCTTTTAGAAACAAAAATGGTGAAGCGGCAGTTGATCCCGAAAATCCTGATTATGATCAACAATGGCCTGAGGGAGGAATTTGGCCGCAAGAACTGTTTAAGCTTGAGACATTTACCCGTAAAGGTTATATTACAGATTGGGATAGTGATCCGGAATACAGAGACGGAGATTTTTACTCTCTGAAAAATATCAATACTGGCTCAGGGGATCTGACTAATTACAATCCTTCTGAAGCATTGAAGGTGCTTACAGAGTGCTATAAATACTGGATTGCTTATGCAGACCTCGACGGATTTAGGCTGGATACAGTAAAGCACATAAATCCTGGAGCAGTCCGCTATTTTACAACCGAAATTAAGGAATTTGCACAGACTCTCGGCAAAAAAGAATTCTTTGTTGTCGGAGAAATAACAGGTGGAATGGAGTTCGCAAAGATGATCTGTGAGAAAACAGGTCTAAATGCAGCGCTGGGAATCAATAAAATCCCGGAAAACTTAGAAAATGTCGCTAAAGGTTACTATCCAGCTGAAAATTATTTCTCTATTTTTACGAATTCTGAAGTGGTGAGTGAAGGTAAAGAACAGTGGTATCATAAAAATGTAATGACTATGTTTGATGACCACGATATGGTTTACCAGCAGCAGCACAAAGAAAGATTTTGTGCTGATAAAAATACTTCACCCTTCCTGACAAATGCTGAATTTATCAATTTTTTTACGGCAGGTATTCCCTGTATTTATTATGGAACAGAACAGGCTTTTGACGGCAGTGGTGATCAAGATAAATACATCAGAGAATCAATGTTCGGCGGAGATTTCGGTGCTTTTAGGACTCGAAACAGGAGCTTCTTCGACCAGAAGAACCCAATTTATCAAGATATTAAAAGATTTGCTGATCTCAGAAAAGAATATATCCACCTCAGAATCGGCCGCCAGTACCTGAGAAAAATTGCAGATTTAGATGCTCAAAACTTCCATTTTCCTACTGCAGGTGAAGAACGCTGCAGTGAGAACATCGCCTGGTCCAGAATCTTCAGCCAGGAAGAGTTTCTGCTGGCTGTAAACTGCAATCTTGAAAATGAGCAGATCAACAAAGTAATAGTTGACGGTACACTCCATGAGCCGGG
>CAZYRX010000066.1:0-10115 GCA_964649895.1 uncultured Halanaerobium sp. | reverse complement strand
CGATGTGCTAATACAGAGTCAACCATACGTCTATTAATGACGACTCAGTGTGACGCACTCGATGTGCTAATACAGAGTCAACCATACGTCTATTAATGACGACTCAGTGAAAGGAGGTGAATGGAGTGGATAATATTTATGAAAGAGTAGTTGAAATTGTTGCAGAAGAATTAGCAGTTGACAGCGATGAAATAACTGAAAACTCTTCATTTATAGAAGATCTTGGAGCAGATTCTTTAGATGTTGTTGAATTAGTAATGGCTTTTGAAGAAGAATTTGATGTAGAAATTCCTGATGAAGATGCAGAGGATATTAAAACCGTGGAGGATGCTGTAAGTTATCTAGAAGATATTCTTTAATAATATTATGATATTTACGGATGAAGCTCCCTCTGTGGAGTTTTCATCCCTTTTATTTATTTTAGGTGGTGATATATAAATGAGTGAGTTGTATAATAAGGATAATATAATAAATTTCGAAAAAGCAGTAAAAATAGAATTTGAAGATAAAATGCTGCTGCAGAGGGCTCTAACTCATAAATCTTTTCCGAATGAGAATAAAACTCTTGCTCTAAAGGACAACGAAAGATTAGAGTTTTTAGGAGATTCTGTCTTAAGTCTTTCCGTAAGTACCTATATTTTTAAAAAATTCGCAGATTTTCCTGAGGGAGAACTTGCTAAAATGAGAGCAGTTGTAGTTAGTGCACCAATTTTGGCAGAGGCAGCAAAAAAGATCAATCTTGGTGATTATCTATTTTTAGGTAAAGGGGAAGAAATGACAGGTGGCAGAGAGAGAGACTCAATATTGGCAGATGCTATGGAAGCAATTTTTGGTGCTTTATATCTTGATCAGGGTTTTACAGCTGCAGGAGATTTTGTTTTGAGTCTTTTAAAAGAAGACATAATAAATGTGGCGGAAGGTAATCATATTCAGGATTATAAAACTATGCTGCAGGAAGTAATACAGCAGGATGGGAATGTAAGACCAGAATATGAAGTAATAGATGAAGAAGGTCCAGACCATAATAAAACATTTATTGTAGCTGTAAAAATTGAAGATGATAGTCTTGGTTCAGGACAGGGATCAAGCAAAAAAGAAGCTGAACAGGAAGCAGCAAAATTTGCTTTGCATAAACTTAATAAACTTGAAAATTGAATGTAGGAGGAATTTCTGATGTATGCCTTAAGAGGTGCTATAAGTGTTGAATCAAATAGTGAAGAAGCTATATCAAAAGCTACAAAAAAATTAATGATTAAAGTTATAGAAGAGAATAATATAGATAAAAATGATCTGGTTAGTATAATTACTTCAGCTACTGATGATCTTGATAAAGTATATCCTGGAAAAGCATTAAGAGAAATTGGATATAATCTAACTCCAATTTTGTGTCTTCAGGAAATGAAGGTTGAAAGTAGTAGTGATAAAATGATAAGATTATTATTACATGTAAATGGAGATATAGATAAGAAAAATTTAAATCATCAGTATTTAAAAAAAGCAAGAAAATTGAGACCTGATTTAATAGAATAACTAATATTGCTGTAATTTTTAGAAAGTGATGTGTAAATAATGAATAATATTATTGCAATTGATGGCCCTGGAGGTGCAGGTAAAAGCACAATTGCTGGACTTCTTGCCGAAGAACTGGGTTATCTACATTTAGATACAGGAGCAATGTATAGAGCTGTGACCTTAGCAGCACTTGAAAAAAATATAGAGTTTGATGATAATGAAGCATTAGCTAAAGTTGCTGAAAATATAAATATAGATTTTAATAAAACAGGTGAGATATTTATTGATGGTAGAAATGTCAGTCAGGAAATAAGATCACAGAAAGTAGATGCATATGTTTCCGAAACTGCTGCAGTTAAAGAAGTTAGAAAAATACTTGTAAAAAAACAAAAAGAGATAGCTAGAAAAAATAAAGTTGTAATGGATGGTAGAGATATTACAACTGTAGTATTACCTGATGCTGAATATAAATTTTATTTAACTGCTTCTATTGAAGAAAGAGCTCGAAGAAGATATGAAGAATTGAAGTCGAAAAATATTAAAGTAGATATTGAAGATATAAAAAATAATATCAAAGAGAGAGATAAAAAAGATAGTCAAAGAAAATATTCACCATTAAAAAAAGCTGATGATGCTGTATTAATTGATAGTACAAATCTTTCGATAGAAGAGGTTATTGAAAAAATCAAAAAGATAATACAGGATTAATTACATTTAAACAGTTAATATATTTAAGGTGGAATTCAAATGAAAAATTTGATTTATCATTTCATAAGTGGAACACTTTATTTTGTTTTTAAAATATTCTATAAAGCTAAAGTTACAGGAAGAGATAATCTTCCAAAGTCTGGTGGAGTTATAGTTATGTCTAATCATATAAGTAATTATGATCCACCATTACTTGCAGCTGTATTTAAGAGGCCCATAAGATTTATGGCAAAAAAAGAGCTTTTTGAAAAACCAGTTATGAAATTCGTTCTTTATTTAGCAGATGCTTTTCCGGTGGATAGAGATAAAAGAGATATTAAGGCTGTAAAAAAAGCATTAACTGTATTAAAAAAAGGCGAGGTTTTAGGTCTTTTTCCTGAAGGTACAAGGAGACCAGAAGGTCAGCCTGGTAAGCTTAAAGCTGGCTCAGTAATGCTGGCAGTAAAAAGTGGTGTGCCAATTGTACCTGTAGGGATAAAAAATGTTAAAAGTGAAGGTAGAATTACTGTTAATATTGGTGAAAAATTTAGTATGGAAAAATTCTCTAAAAAGAGACTCACCAAAAAAGAAAGAAAAGAAGCAGCTGAATTTATCAAAGAAAAAATTGTAAATCAAATTAATTATTAGGTTATCATTGTCGAATATATATATAATTTCGTGTATTTTCTTAATTTTTTACTTTAAATTGAAGGATTTTAGCTTTAAATAGAGAAAAAGATGAAAGAGGCATATTATTTTTAATATGTTGTACTTTTATAGTAATAGATTTTAATACTTTAATTATAGAATATAGATATTAAGTATTTTGTTCTTTTATCACTGGCTACGTAAGAAAGGAGGTGAAGATTCTGGAGGTAATTACTTCAGAAGAAGCGGGGTTTTGTTTTGGTGTGCAGAGAGCTATAGATATGGTTCTTGAAGCAGCAAATGAAAATAGTGATTTAGAAGTTTATACTCTTGGACCACTAATTCATAATCCTCAAGTTGTAGAAAAACTAAAGAAGAAAAATGTTAAAGTAGCTTCATCTCTTTCTGAAATTGATTCTGGTATCATAATTATTAGATCACATGGAGTAGCACCTGAAGTTTTAAAAAAAGCAAAAGAGAAAAATTTAAAAATAATTGATGCTACCTGTCCATTTGTGAAAAACGCCCAAAAATATGCTGCAAAACTTATAGAAGACGGCTATCAGACTTTTATATATGGTGATAAAAATCATCCAGAGGTAAAAGGTATTTTTGGAGCAGCCCAAAAAAAAGCAATAATAATTAAAGATAAAGAGGAATTATTAGAAAAAGACTTAGAAAACAGAGTTGGATTTGTAGCTCAAACCACAAAATCACCTGAGTCTTTTAGAGATATAATTGCTTCAATTGTGGTTGAAGTAAAAGAACTTAAAGTTTTTAATACAATTTGTAATACTACAGATGTAAGACAGTCTTCAGCTAGAAGATTGGCAGAAGATGTAGATATTATGTTTGTTATAGGGGGACATAATAGTGCTAATACTACAAGACTTGCAGAAATCTGTGAAGCAACTAATACCCCTACTTATCATATAGAAACAGCTGATGAAATTAATAAAGATTGGCTGATTGGAAAAAATAAAGTAGGAATTACAGCTGGAGCTTCGACTCCAGACTGGTTAATAAGGGAGGTTATTCAGTTAATGAACGAAGAAAACAAAGAATTAGAAATTGAAAACACTGAGAATGTAGAGGAAAAAGAAGAGGTTGTAGAGAATGTAGATGAGGCAGCAGAAGAAACAGCAGAAGAAACAGATGAAGTAAAAGAAGCTGAAGTTAGTGAAGAAGCAGCAGAAACTGAAGAAGCAGAGGTTGAAGAAACAGAGGCTGAAGAAGAAGCTACAGAGGAGGAAGAAACTGTAGAGGAGAAAGCCGATGAAGAAGCTGCAGAAGCTGAAGAAGCAGAATTTAAATATAGTGATAATGATATTGCTGATCTGCGTAAAGGCCAGAAAGTAACAGGAACCGTTGTTGAAATTAATGATAATGGTGTTTATGTTGACGTTAACTATAAAACAGATGGATTTATTCCACTGCGTCACTTGAGCCATCGTCCTGTTGAAGATCCACATGATATTGTTGAAATGGATCAAGAAATTGAGGTTGTTATTTTAACTTTAGAAGATGATGAAGGTAATATGATTTTATCTAAAAAACAGGCAGATTATGAAAAAGCCTGGGAAAAAATTGTTGAAGCACATGAAAATGATGAGATCATTGAAGCTGAGGTGACTAAAGAAGTTAAGGGGGGCCTTGTAGTTGATGTTGGTGTAAGAGGTTTTATTCCAGCTTCACATGTCGCTATTGGTTATGTTGATGACCTTAGTGAATATGTAGGGGAAAAACTACGTCTAAAGGTTATCGAAGTTGAAAGAGATAATAATAATGTAGTACTTTCAGCTAAAAAAGTTCTCGAAAAAGAAAGAGCAGCCAAAAAAGAAGAAACATTAGAATCTTTAGAAGAAGGTCAAACAGTAACTGGTATTGTAACAAAACTTGTAGATTTTGGTGCATTCATTGACCTTGGTGGAATTGAAGGTTTACTTCATATTTCTGAGATGTCATGGGGTAGAATTGAAAGTCCATCTGAAGTTCTTTCTGAAGGTGAAGAAGTTGAAGTTAAGGTACTTGGCGTAAACAAAGAGGATGAAAGAATTTCTCTTGGTTTAAAGCAGCTGCTTCCAGATCCATGGGAAGAATTTGCTGAAAAACATTATGAAGGTGAAATTGTAGAAGGTAAAATAACTAAATTAGTTGATTTTGGTGCTTTCATGGAAATTGAAGATGGAATTGAAGGTTTAATTCATATTTCTCAACTTTCTCATCGTCATGTTAAAACTGCAGATGAAGTAGTTGAAGTTGGTGAAGAAAGAGAAGCAAAAATAATCAATATAGATGCTGAACAAGAACGAGTTGGTTTAAGCTTAAAAGAATTAGAAGAAAAACCTGAGCCAAAACAGGAGAGCAAAAGCTCAAATAAACCTAGCTCAAGAAAATCAAAGCCTAAAGAAGAGGAAGAATCCTCATCTGGTGGAGCAACAATAAGAGAAATTGTCGGAGATATTTTTGAACAGGGTGAATAATTAAAAAAGCACCCGCTGTCCAATTTTGGGCAGCGGGTTTTTTTGTTCTCTTAAGCCTCTCCCAGCTTATTATTGCTTAGTCCAGGTAAATATGATATTATCAAGCATACAGGAGGCTCAAGATGGTTAAGATAGAAAGAGTTATACCGGATTCTACAGCTGATAAAGCTGGTATAAAATCCGAAGATAAAATTATTACAATAAATGGGAATAATATTAGAGATTATATAGATTATTTATATGAAATTTCTGAAGCAAACATTTCTCTTAAATTAAGAAGAGCAGATGGAGAAATTGAAGAAAAAATACTGCAGAGGAAACTAGGAGAAGAACTTGGAATTGAATTTAAAGAAATTATTTTTGATGGTTTAAAACAGTGCAGTAATAATTGTATATTTTGCTTTGTTAAACAGCAGCCTAAAAATATGAGAAAAACATTAAATCAAAAAGATGATGATTATAGGTTCTCTTTTTTACAGGGTAGTTTTATTACTCTGACAAATCTAAATAATATGGAACTTGAAAGAATAATAAATAAAAAATTAAGTCCTTTAAATATATCTATTCACACTACAAATCCAGATTTGCGTGTAGAAATGATGAAAAATCCTAAAGCAGCAAAAATTAAAAAAATATTAACTTTATTAAAAAAGAATGGGATTCAATTTCATACCCAGATTGTACTCTGTCCGGGTTATAATGATAAAAATGAATTAGATAGAACTTTAAATGACTTGCTAGAATTATATCCTGCTGTATTGTCTGTTGGAATTGTGCCGGTTGGTTTAACAAAACATAGAGAAGATTTAACTAATCTTCGCACATTGACCACACAGGAAATGAAGCAGAGTTTAGAACAGATAAAACATTGGCAGAATATTGCAAAAGATAAATTTGGAGAAAACTTTATATACGCAGCAGATGAGTTTTATTTAAGCAGTGATTCTAATCTGCCTAATTATGAGGCTTATAATGATTTTCCACAGCTGGAGAATGGGATTGGTTTAACTGCTTTACTGATTGAGGAGTTTAAAGAAATCGATTTACCAGAAAAGATTGATAAAAACAAAAATATTGCACTTTTATCTGGAGAATTAGGAGCAGAAGCATTAAATTTTATAGTAGAAAATATAAATAAAATAAATAATATTAATCTTGATATTATAAAAATAAAGAATAAATTTTTTGGAGAAAGTGTTACAGTAACAGGGCTTTTAACAGCAGAAGATATTACAAGAAAAGTTAGATCTATTGATTTGAATAAATATGATAAGATAGTTATTCCTTCAATAGTTTTGAATGATGAAAAAAAATTTTTGGATGGGATTAAATTTAAAGATTTCATCAAAAATTTAAATGAATATAATATGAAATTAGTTCATGATATTGAAGATTTGATGGAGGTGATCAAAGATGTCTAAGGGTACAGTTGCAATAGTCGGTAGACCAAATGTTGGCAAATCAACTCTTTTTAATAGGTTAATTGGTGGTCGTAGAGCTATTGTAGAAGGTGAACCAAATGTAACAAGAGATAGAATATATGATGAATCAGAATGGCTTGGGAGGAGTTTTAATGTTATTGACACTGGTGGAATTGTCCCCAGAGATAGTGATCAAATAAAAAACCAGATTAAACATCAGGCTGAATTAGCTATGGAAGAAGCTGATGTTATATTATTTATAGTTGATGCACGTACAGGTATGACAGGTATTGATCAAGAAATAGCACAACTACTCTATAGAACAAATAAAGAAGTAATATTGACTGTAAACAAAGTGGAAGATTTTTCTAATTCAGAAGAAACCAGCTGGGAATTTTATTCACTTGGTTTTGGTGATCCAGTGTTGATTTCTGCTGAGCATGGTAAAAATATAGGAGAATTACTTGATAGAGTTATTGAAAAACTCCCAGAATATGAAGAAGATGAAGTAGAAGAAGATATAATCAATATTGCGGTTATTGGTAAACCTAATGTTGGCAAATCAAGTCTTATCAATCATCTTGTTGGTCAAAACAGGGTAATAGTTAGTGACATGCCGGGAACTACACGTGATGCCGTTGATACCTTGATTGAATGGAATGACATCAAATTTAATTTTATTGATACTGCAGGCTTAAGAAGAAAATCTAGAGTAAAAGAGTCAATTGAATATTACAGTAATCTGAGAGCCTTAAAATCAGTGGATAAATCTGATGCAGTTTTAATGATGATAGATGCAGAAAAAGGTGTTACTGATCAGGATAAAAAAATAGCCGGTTATGCACATGATGAAGGAAAGGCAATGGTTATTGCTATCAACAAATGGGATCTCATGGATAAAAATTCAAAGACAATGGAAAGATATACAGATGAAGTTTATTATCAGCTGAAATTTTTAAATTATGTTCCTGTAACTTATATTTCGGCTCTAACTGGTGAAAGAGTTGAAGAAATGCTTTCACTTTTAGAATATGTAGTTGACCAAAGCAATCTCAGAATAAAAACAGGAGTTTTAAACGAAGTTATTACTGAGGCAGTACAGCTGCGTGAGCCACCAAGCCGTAAAGGGAAAAGACTTAAACTATATTATGGTAGTCAGGTGGGGGTTAAACCTCCTAAATTTGTCTTTTTTGTTAATGATCCTAATTTAATGCATTTTGCCTATCAGAGATATTTAGAGAATGTATTAAGAGAAGCTTTTGGATATGTCGGTAATCCCTTAGTATTTAAGTTAAAACAAAGGAATTAAAAGGAGGTTAAATTATGCAGGTTATTATTTCTATTCTGTTAAGTTATTTAATTGGTTCAATACCGTCGGGCTTTTTATTAACAAAATATGTTATGAAAACTGATGTCAGAAAATATGGTAGTGGAAATATTGGTGCTACAAATGTTGCAAGAGTTATGGGCTTAAAATCGGGTATCTTGGTTGCAGTATTAGACATACTTAAAGGATTTTTGGGTGTACTAATTGGTCAGCTTATTATCGGAGATGCAGCATCTATATATATATTACTGGTTGCAATGGCTGCTATTGCAGGTCATGATTGGTCAATTTTCATGGGCTTTTCAGGGGGTAAAGGAGTAGCAACAACATTTGGAGTAATATTAAAACTTTATCCACTTGCATTTTTAGCTTATGCTCTTATTTGGCTTGTTCTTGTAATGACAACTAGATATGTATCGCTTGGCTCGATTATTGGTTCTATATCTTTACCTTTTGTAATATATTTTACTGGCTTTTCTAGACCTCATGTTATATTTGGAGTGCTTCTTTCTTTATTTGTAATGTATACACATCGTGCAAATATTAAAAGATTGCTTAATGGTGAAGAAAACAGAATGGATCCTGACAGATTAGGAAAAGCTGCAGATGACGAAAATTAAGGCAGCAGTAATCGGAGCAGGAAGTTGGGGAACAGCCCTGGCAAATATTTTAGCTGAAAATGGACATTTGACTAAAATTTATGCAAGAGATGAAATTACAGCTCTTTCTATAAATCAGAAAAATATCAATTACAAATATTTTCCTGAGCATAAATTGGAGCCTTCACTTAAGGCTGTTGATGATATAGAAGAAGCTGTTAAAGATACTGATGTAGTAGTTATAGCTGTACCTACTGCAGCTACAAGAATCATTGCGGAAAGTTTAAGCACCAGCATAGATAATAATACTTTAATTGTTTCTACTGCTAAAGGCATTGAAGAAAAAAGCTTTAAAGTTAACTCACAAATAATTAAAGATGCAGGTTTCAAGAATGTTGTTGTACTGTCTGGACCTACTCATGCTGAAGAAGTGATACAAAAACTCCCAACAGCTATAGTTTCTGCATCTAAAAATAAAGAGGATGCAGAAAAAGTACAAGATTTATTTATGACACCGTATTTTAGAGTATACACAAATCCAGATATAATTGGAGTTGAGCTTGGTGGAGCAGTAAAAAATGTTATTGCTCTGGCAGCTGGTATTTGTGATGGGTTAGAGTTTGGTGATAATACTAGAGCTGCTTTGATTACAAGAGCTTTAATGGAGATGGGTAGATTTGTGGACTACAATTCTGGGAAAACTATGACACTAGCCGGTTTATCAGGTATGGGTGATCTTGTTGTGACCTGCAGCAGTATGCACAGCCGCAATCGTCGCTTTGGAATTGAGATAGGTAGAGGTAAAAGTATTGAAGAAGCAAAAGATAAAGTTAAACAGGTAGTTGAAGGTGTTAAAACTACCAGAGCCATATACGAGCATTTGCGGGAAGAAAATATTGAGTTAGAAATGCCAATTACATATCAAGTTTATCAGGTGCTTTTTGAGGATAAAGATCCTTACCAGGCAGTAGAAGAATTAATGCTTAGAAGTAAAAAACACGAAATGGAAGCTGTAGTTGATAATTCTCTCTGGAATATCTAGTTATTATAATAAATTTTTTCTTCTTAAAAGCAGGAGAACGCCGGCGTAGCGAGAATATTAATTATGACAGACAAAGCTTTTATGATTAAAGGGGGTGAATCTCAATGACTAAAAATGAACTAATTGATGCCGTTGCAGAAAATACCGGTGTCACTAAGAAAGATACTGGTGAAGTAATTAATAATATGATTGACACAATTATGGAACACCTCAAAGAAGAAGCAAAAAAACCAGAAGATAACCGTGATAATGTTCAATTAATTGGTTTTGGTACTTTTGAAGTAAGAGATAGAAGTGCCAGAAAAGGACGGAATCCTCAAACAAATGAGGAAATACAGATACCAGCACGTAAAGTGCCTGTATTTAGAAGTGGTAAATCTTTTAAAGAAACAGTTG
>CAZYRX010000065.1:0-10280 GCA_964649895.1 uncultured Halanaerobium sp. | reverse complement strand
ACTAAATCCCTCTACAAAATTGTAGAGGGATCTTTTTTTATTGATATTTTTCTTTTCATAATAATCCAGTTTTAAAAATGACTTAAGCTGCAAGTTCAAGTTAAGAGAATAATTTTTCAATAATTATCTCTTCATATTTCTTTAGAATTTTATTAAAATATTAGCGATTCCTTTATATTTCTCTAGTATATGGTAATTACATCTTTACCTCTTTTTTTGCTTTCATACATATTATCATCGGCCCTTTTGGTAAGAGATTTCACTGTATCATCTTTTCTGATTCTGACAGCTCCAAAAGACATTGTTACATTTAATTTCTCTTTTTCATAATCAATAAAAGAATCATTAATTAATAATTTTAATCTTTCTAATAATTTACGAAGATTATTTTCGTTCTCTATATCAAATAATATTAATGCAAACTCATCTCCACCCCATCTGAATGCCTTATCAGAAGGCCTAATATTATTTTTTAATGTCTGAGCTATCATTGTTAAAATTTCATCACCAATTAAATGACCATAATTATCATTAATATACTTGAAATCATCAATATCCAAAAAACAAAAAGCTATATTATCTTTTTTAATATCTTTGCTAGAAATTATTTCATTTAAAATTACTTCTAGGTATTTTCTATTATTAATATCAGTTAGTTCATCCTTATAATTTTCATGTTTGAGTTCATTAATTTTTTCTTCTAAAGATTCCATCCTTTTATTTTCAAAAAATAATTCTACTGCTCCTACTATTTCATTATCATTATTCCTGATCGGAACAGCTCTTATTGATACCGGAACTCTTTGTCCTTTTTTATGATGCAGGTAAACTTCTGCTTCTCTTTTATTGCCATCATTTATGGAGGCATGTAAAGGACAGCCGTTATGACACAGATTTTTCCCTTGATTATTTATATGCTGAAGAATGTTATCATAACAATGCCTGCCTACTACTTCATCTTTGCTATATCCTGTAATCTCTTCAGCTTCTTTATTCCAGTATTTAATCTTTCTATTTTTATCAACATAATAAACCCCACCAAATAAATTTTCTAAAAGATTATTAACATTGACCTCCATCTGCAAAACACCTCTTTTTATAAAATGTTCATCTTATCAATATCATCAAAAATACAATTTACTTTAAGCATTGTAATCAACTCTTCTTCTCTTTCAATAACTCCCGCTAGGTATTTCTTTTTTATATTTTGAGCTGTATCAGGAACATTTAAGATATCAATTGCTGAAACCTCAACTATTTCTGAAACTTCATTGACTAAAAACCCCAGCAGTTTTTCTTTTACAATACTTATAATCACTTTATTTTTTGTATTTTCATCTTCAATATTCAGCTTTTTATTAAGATTTATTATTGGTATAATCTCATCTCTTAACTTTATTATTCCTTCAATATAATCAGGTGACTCTGGAACTTCTGTAAAGTGATCTATTTCTATTATTTCTCTGCTATTTTTGATACTAACCGCAAATTTCTGTTCCAATAATTCAAAAACTATATACTGTTCAATAGACTTTTCATTAATCATAAGCCACCTCTTTTTGTGATTCGATAACACTTCTTAAATCTATAATTGATATAAGTGTATCACCTTCTGCACTTATCCATTTAAGATGCTTTTCCTTTCTCTTTTCCTCATTTTGTGTTTTTGCTTTATCTGAATCTAGATTAATAACACCCTGCATTTCATCAACAACAAAACCGGCTAAAACACCTTCAATGTTTGTTATAATTATTCTCTTTTCATTTTTTTTAGTTGACTGAGTATTCGTATCTACATTAAGTATATATTTAAAATTTAGTACAGGAACAACTCTTCCCCGAAGATTTATTACACCAATAATATCATCTCCGGTGTTTGGAACATTTTTGATTTCAGGGGGCAAAATAATTTCTTTGGATTCTTTAAGTTCAATACCGTATATTTCGGTTCCAATTTTAAATGTTATAAATTGTTCTTTTAAACCTCTAGCCTCTGTTTTATCCATTATACTAACTCCTTATATTATATCATTAATATCTAATATCAAGGCGATTTCTCCATCACCTATGATTGTTGCACCACTAATATTTTTCACATCCTGCAGAAGTTCTCCCATAGACTTAAATACAATATCCTGCTGGTTTAGAAGCTCATCAACAATTAGTGCAGCAACCTTTTGTTCGGAATTCGTTATTAAAATCTCTATCTCTTCTTGATTATCCAAAATATTAGCTTCTCTTTCCAGGTTTAGACATTTATAACTGTCAATTAAAGGTATTGATTGTTCTCGATAAATAATAACCTCTTCATCTTTTACTTTTTTAATCTCAGATCTTGAAATACGTTTTGTTTCTTTTATATCTTCCACTGGTATCGCAAAAATATCTTCTTTTATCTTGACCATTAATGCCTGTGCAATTGCAAATGTCAATGGAATTATTATCTGCAAATTTATTTTTTCCTCATATTCTTTAATTTTTACACTTCCATTTAGAGTCTTAAGTTCTTCTTTAAGGATAGTAACATCTTTAAAAAATCCATCAAGATCCTTGGTGAGATTTTTACTATCTTCTCGCAAATTAAACAGTATTTTTAATTTTTCTTCTTTAGTCATACTTGCCAGATCTTTTTTATTATCTACTTCATATTCTGAAATAATAGCATCAACTTTATCCAATTCTATCTGTGACCAGTTGTCTTCTATCGCAATTTCAATATCATTACCTTCTTTATGAGCTCTGATGGTCATTTCAGCTTCATCAACTGTAGATAGATCCTTTCTTTTTAGTGAATTTGCAAAATAATTAAGAAGGGGTTTTAGCAATTTATCTGCAATATTTCTATCTATCTTAACATCTTGATCATAGAGATTAAGCTTTAATTCATTATCTGTTAATTGATTCTTTTTATCTTTTATTTTATCAAACAAATTGCTTATCGAAATCATTCTGATTTTCATTATGTTATGGTGAAGTTCCATGGTAACCCTATCTAATTGAGATAATATATCTTTTGATTCACCTTTAAGTAACTCAAGTGATTCTAATCTCGATTTATTTATTAAAAGTTCTCCAATCAGCTCCATGATCGTATCCAAGTTATCTAAATCAAGATTTTTTTCTTCATTAATATTAATATATTTTTCCTCCATTATTCATCTCTCCAATTAATAATAATTTTAAACTAGGTGCCGAGATAATATCGACACCCAGTTTTATTCTTTATTTACAGTGTAAACTTATTAACAGCATTGGTGAGATCTCCGGCCATTTGAGATAATTCATCTGCAGCATTTACTATCTCTTCTGTAGAAGCACTCTGTTCTTCACTTGCAGCTGCCACTTCTTCTGAATTGCTAGCTGCTTCTTCACTAACTGATGCAACTTCTAGAACAGTAGATTCTACTTCTTTACTGTTTAAACCTACTTTCTCAGCCTGTTCACTTATTCTAGAGATAAGTTCACGCAGTCGAACTGCAGCTCCATTAATTTTTTCAAAAGAACTACCTGTTGTCTTAATCGCATTTACACTTTCATTTACAACTTCTTCTGTTTCATCCATCTTATTTACAGCATTACCAACTCCATTTTGGATCTCCTTAACAAGGCCACCAATTTGTTTAGTTGCATCTTCTGATTCTTCTGCAAGCTGTCTGATCTCATCGGCCACAACAGAGAATCCTCTACCAGCCTCACCCGCTCTTGCTGCCTCAATAGCAGCATTTAAAGCCAGGAGATTAGTCTGAGCTGCAATATCATTGATCAGCTGCACGATTTCTCCAATCTTATTGGATAAACCACCAAGATTATTTATTGTATTCGAAACTTCATTTGAGTTATTTTTAACATCCTCAATCTGATTAACTGAATTATCAAGAGAAGAATTACCTTCCTTAATATTATTCATAACATTATCAGACTGTTCATCCATCTCTTCAGACATATTTGTAACATCATTAATCTGAATAATAAGTTCTTCAATCCTACTGCTTGCTTCTTCAACCTGTGCTGACTGTTCTTCAGCTCCGGAAGCAACCTGCTGTATCGACTGGCCTACTTGCTGAGCTGCGGTCGCAACTTCCTGTCCTGAAGCAGACAACTCTTCACTAGATGCGGCAAGATTATTTGAAATATCGGCAACTTTACTGATTACCTCTTTCAGATTATCCTGCATTTTATTTAGTGCTTTAGCAAGTATTCCAATTTCATCAGTACTATCAACATCGATTTTCTCAACTGCTAGATTGCCATCTGCTATTTCTTCTGCAAAAGCAACACCTTTGTTAACAGGTTTAGTTATGCTTCTTGTAATGAAAAATGCTATTAAAGCACCAATTATTACAGCAATAGCTAATGAAATAATGAGATTTCTAATAGCTGAAGCCTGTCCAGCTTCCATCTCTTCTAACTGCAGTTCTTGAAGATTATTAGCTTGGGCCATAAAATTTTCTGCCTTAGTTTCCATAAGAGCTTTATTCTCATCTTTTACTAGTTCAATTGTATGAATTTCTCGAAATAATTGATCTGTGTTTTCTAACTGGGTAATTATGTTTTCTGCAGCCTGTATATCCTGATCTTCATTAAATGAATTTCTCAATTTAACAGCAGTTTCTTTTGCTGTTTCAAAAGCTGCTAAAGTGCTTTCTGCATATTGATTTTGTAGTTCAGCATCGGCAAGATTAATTATGTAATTTCTTTCCTGAATACCTATTTCACTAATATCTTCTAAAAGAT
This sequence comes from uncultured Halanaerobium sp., assembly GCA_964649895.1. Classification (GTDB taxonomy): domain Bacteria; phylum Bacillota; class Halanaerobiia; order Halanaerobiales; family Halanaerobiaceae; genus Halanaerobium. Next base: position 5,546 of record CAZYRX010000065.1, on the reverse strand, counting down.
TTTGAGAAACCAGCACAGTATTAATTTTAGACTCAATATCATTTATGCTTACACCAGCACCTATTGTTGAATTGAATCTGTTTAGCAGACTTTCAAATTCTGCTGTTTGAGCCTCTACAAGGCTTTGGATTTGAATTGTCAAATTTTCTTCGGTAGTAACAAAGCTTGATCTCATTTCATTTTGCTGGAATAAAGAATTGGCATAAGTGTTTGCTGCATCTTTATATTCTATTGCTATATTTTGCATTTCAGTTATTCTCTCTTTGTCAGCTTGTTCTTTCATAAGAGATTTTGTTTGTTCACCCTGAGCATTCATGTCATCAATCATTGCATTAATGTTATCTATATACTGCTGTTCTTCTTGTAACATGAAATCTTTCTCGTTCTGCCTGATTTCTAAGGTGGTTTTTGAAAAACCAGCTGCATCCATCGCAATGGCTGCATCATGGTCTACATTATTTAATCCACTATAACCCATAAAAGCCATAACTGCAGCTATGATAAGTAATATGGCAAAACCTCCCCCAATTTTTAATCCTAAATTTAAATTTCTAAATACTTTGAACATTAATAACATCCCCTTTTGATAATTTTGATTAAAATAAATATGATTCTTTAAAATTTTTGATAAATATTAAAGTTTTTATGTCTATATTTATAAAACCTATAACTTTTTAACAAGCCATAGGTTGAAATCATGGTAACTTGGCAATCTATATTATTAATAGACCCATAGTTTTGCGTCTCATCATCACAGATGATTTGCCTTTTTCAATATTTAATTATATTTGGATTTCGCAGCATTTATTAAGCACTAATTTTTTAAATATATAGCAAATATAGGAGCTTATTGTTTTATCTTCATTATTATTATCGTCATTAAGATTAGTAAATTAAATCTCTTAAACGTGATTAATAAGCATCAGATTAAATTATGTATTAATAGCTTTAAATATCTTCTTATTTCTCTTAATTTTAATAATATGTAATTCTTAACAATTTTATTAATATATTAAATTAAATATTATATAATTAAATGTATGAAAAATCAGAAATTTTATTCAAATAAATTATTTTTTAACAAAAAATTATCATAAATCATTAGATTTGTTGTTTTTATTTTGATACATTCTTTTATCCGCTATTCTATATGCTTCTCCAAAAGAAAAAGAATTATTTTCTAAAGTAAAGCTGCCTAAAGATATGCTTAATAAATTTAAGTCTTGATTATCTTTTTTAATTTCTGCAAATTCATTTTCAACTCTGCTGCACATTTTCAAGACAGAATTTTCATCTGTATTTGGTAAAATAACTGCAAATTCATCTCCACCTATCCTACTTATTACATCTTCATTTCTAAAAATGTTTTTCATAATGTTTGCTGTTTGTTTGAGATAATAATCTCCAATTTGGTGTCCATAATTATCATTTACGACTTTTAGATTATCAAGATCACCGATTATTAAACTGATAGGATACTTTCTTGAATTTATAAGCCTTTTTATTTCTTCATTAAAATATCTGTTATTATAAAGCCCTGTTAAGTTATCATGATTGGATAAATATTTAATTCTTTGTTGTGCTTTCTTCTCTTTGTCAATATCAATATGAACACCAACCGCTCTGACAGGATTTCCTTCATTATCTCTTTCAGTAACTTTGCCAATATCTCTTATCCATTTCCAGCTGCCTTCTTTGGTCTTAATCCTCTGCTCAATCTTATATGTTTCTACTTTATCTTCAAGCAATTTACTTACTTCAGCATTAACCTGTTCTATATCTTCAGGATGAACAAGGTCCTGCCAGCTGGAAATATTATAATCTAATTCTTCTTCTTCATAACCGATCATATCTGCCCAATCCTTGTTATAATAGACCTCTTTACTTTCTATATTCCAGTCCCAAATTCCAATATTACCACCTTCTACAGCTAGTTCTAACCTTTCTTTAATTATATTTATTTCTTTTTGCTTCTTTTTTCTCTCGGTAATATCTCTAACAAAAGCAAAAAATATATATGAATTATTTTGAAAACCTAAATCAGTTACACTAACTTCAGCATTTATAATTTTTTCTGACTTCGTCTTCAAAATAGTTTCAAAACGATCAGATCCTTTAGATTTGATTTTCTCTATATGCTTTTTTACTCCAGCTTTATTTTCTTTAGCCTCTATATCATAAATTGCTAGATTCAATAATTCATTTTTATTATAACCTATCATATCTTCAAAAGATTTATTTGCATCTATAAAATAACCTTCTTCATCTACAATAAAAAATCCATCCATTGTAGTTTTAAGTATTTTTTCAAGCTTGTTTTTCTGATTTATAATTTTATTCTCTCTTAATTTGTTTTTTGTAATATCTAACGATGTACCAACTAATTGTTTAACCTTTCCTTCAATGATTATCGGAGATATTTTAGTAAGCCAAATTCTTTTATCTCCACCTAGTATTGTAGTTTCTTCATAAGTAAGAGAAGATTGTTCTTCATAACAAATCCTGTAATGTTCTTCAATACCACTTCCAAATTCATCCCCAAATATTTCTCTGGGGGTTCTACCATGAATATCTTTAATCGACATAAAAAGATAATTCTCAAAATTAGAATTGACTCTGTCATAGGTAAATTTTCCATTATCGATATCAACCAGAAATATTAGGGACTGTATATTATCGAAGATAGCCTCAAACTCTTTTTGAAATTCATTAAGCTTGAGTTGGTTTTTAACTCTGGCTATAACTAAGTCTTTTCTAATAGGTTTAGTTATATAGTCAGCAGCACCTAAGTTAAGACCTTTAGTTATATCTTTTTCTGAATCCAAAGCACTAATAAAGATTACGGGAATATCTTTAGTCATAGAATTATTTTTTAAACTTCTGCAGATATCATAACCACTCTGCTCAGGCAGCATAATATCTAGAAGAATTAGACTGGGGGTTTTGTCCTCTACAAAATTCAAGGCTTCTTTCCCATTTTTTACCCAATATATATCATAATTCATTTCCTTTAAAACTTCAGATAATAATTCAGCATCTAATGAATCATCTTCTACAACTAAGATCGTTTCCTGTTTCACCTTATTTCTCCCCTTTTTTAATATGGTATAGAATAAATGTACTGTGATTATATATAATGTGTTTCAAGATATTTCGATTTTCATTTTTTCCATCTGCAAAAATATATCTACAACCTCTGGCGAAAATTGAGATCCTCTATTATCTTCTAGTTCTTGTATAGCTTCTTCTCTATTCAATGCATCCCTGTAGGCTCTTTTAGAGATCATCGCATCCCAGGAATCAGCTACCTGTAATATCTTTGATAAAAGTGGTATCTCATTTTCAGAAAGACCATCAGGATAACCTCTTCCATCCCATCTTTCGTGATGATATCTTATATATTTCGATATCGATTTTAGTGAATCAGATTTTTCCAGTGCCTGACTGCCCCAGATTGGATGTTTTTTTATCAGCTCATATTCTTCATTTGTAAGTCCTGACTTTTTATTTAACACATCAAGAGGGATTAATAGCTTTCCAATATCATGAACTAAACCAGCCCAATAAACTTCGGTTATCATTTTTTGGGGAAGACCCATGTTTTCTGCTATTTCAGAAGCTAAATTAGCTACATTTTCAGAATGTCCTTTTGTATATAAATCATACATTTCGAGAAGTTTTACTATAGAAGTAACCAGTTCTTTTGTGAATGTTTTTTGTAAATTATAATAGTTATCCAGACTGTAAAAAATCGAAGCCATGTTCTGAAAAGCTTTAAATGTTTTTAGAGAATTCTCAGTAAAATCTTCTTTGCTTCCTTTATCAATATCTAAACTCAAACCCGCTCTTTTTCCTTCTTCTACTTCTAAGTCCATATACATAATTTCTTTCATCATATAACCATATTTTTTGAGTTTTTCAAATTCATTTTTATTCATGTGTTTTCGGTTTCTTTCTTTAATTTCTTCAAGATTTATTATTTCAATATCATTCTTTTTGTTAAAAAAAGATTCAGCTGGTATATCTATCTTTGTCAGTTCCTCCAGGTTATATCCTATGCAGTCAATAAAATTGATCTTTCCTTTTTGGTAAGTATAGACACTTCCATAATTAGCCTCAGGAATTACTTCTATTCCTGTCTTTAAAAGTTTTTTTAAAAACGATTCTTCATCTGCATAATCTAAATATTCTCTTTTTGAAAACAAATCAATCATCTTAATATATCTCTTGTTAAGCTCGTTAAGTTCTCTAACTGAATTATCTAATGACTCATTAATAGCTCGTATTTCTTCATTATTTGCTTCTAGTTTTTCATTGTTTAACTGTAATGATTCTTTTGTTTCCAATAATTCTTCTTCTTTTTTCTTTCTTTCGCTAATATCTCTTGCTATTGTCAAAAGATATGAATTACCTTTATTTTTATAATAACCAACATTTAATTCCACAGGAATAGTTAACCCAGAAGAAGTAATATGTTCAGTTTCCAATGTGATTTCAGTTTCAAAAGGTATTTTATTGACTACCTGCTTGCGTGCTTTTTCTGCTGCTTTTGGCGAATCTAAATCTTTTGGAGACATTTTCAATAATTCTTCTCTAGTATAACCCAGCAATTCAGATGCTTTGTCATTAACTTTTATAAAATTACTGAATTTATTATCATTAATTTCATGTAAATACACAGCATCATTTATTTTATTGAATAAAAATTCGTATTCATTTTCTTTTTCTTCTAATTTTTCTTTGAATATAGTCTCTCTTTTTTTGAATTCTTGAATATTGTTAAGCCAGCTAGAAATTTCGTATTCAATAACCTTATTATCTCTATAACCTTCGGGAGGAATGTAATATGGATTTTCATGGGCTTTTCCTTTCCATATAACATAATGATGAAGTTCAAGTGCAGCCTTTATGACAGTATTATCAAATTTATTAATATTATATCTGCACATTGCCACTACAGGATAATTCCCAAAAATATGCTCGTTTAGCTTCCATTCATATTTAATTATTTCTTCTTTACCATTTTCAAAATTTAATACCCAGCTTAATTCACCTGTTATGCTTAGTCCATTATAGCCTTCCTTCAACGCTTTTATTGACTCTTTTTTTAATAAATTAATCATGTTATCTGCTGTAAATCGATCGCTTAAGGCATATGTTTCTGCACTACTTAAAATCTGCAGCTGCCCATTTTCAAGATATTCATCTATTTTTGGAATTTGATTTCTTAACCCAACCATCAATAGTTCTCTGCTGCCATCTCCTTCAATATAGAGGCTTTTTTCTCCTCTTCTTAAACTTTCTCGGATAAATGAAATTGACTTGGAAATCATTTCTGCTTCGTCTTCATAAAGTAATAGCGTATGGTCTCCTATTTTTAGTTTGTCAATATTATCAGATTTATTCATTTTAATAACCTCTCTTTTAAAGAATAATTCTTAAGACTTTCTTACCATCATTAGTATTATCGTAAATTTAAATATTTTATTAAGCTTTTTAGAGAATTTAGGTCAATTTTTTTGTACTGAAATTTTTCTATGCATTTA
>CAZYRX010000064.1:0-10512 GCA_964649895.1 uncultured Halanaerobium sp. | reverse complement strand
GCCCCCTTTTGATCCTGCTGATATCTCCCTCTTCCTGAAGTTTATATAGATGTGATGAATGAATATCTGCTTCAAGTATGTCTTTAGTTCGAGCATATCCATTATTCCTCTCAAATATATTCTTTATCTTATTGTAAATATTAGGATCCATAATAACACCTCCGTTATAATTATCCGCACTTATAGATAGGTGCGGAGGTTTTTAACACTTTCTCTGTTTTAAGTTTATCATTAAAAATAAATTTACACAACTTTTCTTATTCCTTATACAAAAAAACCCAGAAAAACTCCATCATTAATCGAAAAAATGAAGTTTCTCTGAGGGTAAATCATCTCTTATTGAAATACTCTAATTTTATTCAAATATTTCTTTATCCAGTCTTTTAGCAAAAATTGTTTTTACGATAGATTTCGCTGTTCAAACCTATAAATGGCTTCTAGTACAACTTTTATCTCATTCTCCCAGCCCTTGATTAAGCCTTCGTTTTCTTTTTCATAAATAACATCATTTGTCACAAGGTTACCTGAAACAGCTGAAATCATTGCTCCTCTTTTCTTTCTTTTATGACAGACAGTATAAATGGCTGAACTTTCCATCTCCACATTCAGTATTCCTAAATCAGAAAGCTTTTTAATCCAGGCTTCATCTTCACCATAAAAAGCATCATCTGTCGCATTAATACCATAATGATAATTATAACCTAATTCTTCTGCCATTTCAGCTGTGGTATCTAAAATAGTTCTTGTCAATTCAAAATCTGGCACTGCTGGAAATACATCAGGAACATAAAATCTTGAAGTGCCTTCGTTTTTCATAGAACCAGTGGAAACAATCAGATCACCAATTCGTGGTTCTGGCTGTAAAGCTGCTGTGCTACCTATCCTAATCAGACATTCTGCACCAATATTAATCAGCTCTTCAGCTGCAATCGAGGCTGAAGGACAGCCCATTCCTGTTGAAGTAACTGATATCTTAACCCCTTTATAAAACCCCGTAAAAGTTCTATGTTCTCGATGATCTGCTTTTAACTCAGCATCATCTAAATATTTTGCTACTCTATCAGCTCTTGCAGGATCTCCTGGCAATAGAACATATTTTCCTATATCTCCTGGTTTTAGATGAATATGATACTGTTTTTTCCCTTCCGTTCTTTCCTGTTTATTAGTTAAGCTCATAATTATTACCTCCCATATATTATAGCAAACCTGCTTTTTTCATTAAAATTTCAGCCTGTTTTTTAGAATTATTCAAAATAGTCTTTTTGCTTAGTTTTAAGAAATTACCATCTTGCATAATAAACTCCCCATTGATAATTACATCCCGAACTTCTTGTCCTGAAGCTGAATATGCAATCGCAGAATAAATATTATCAAGATGATTATAATGAACCGGATTCAAATTAACAGAGTTAAGATCAATACTTATAAGATCAGCTTTTTTTCCAATTTCAAGTGAACCTAACTGATCTTCTAAACCAATAGCTTTTGCTCCATTTTTTGTTACAAATTCTACAGCCTCTTTTGCTTTAATAAAAGTTGCATCTTCATTGAACTGTTTTTGTAACAAAACTCCTGTTTTTAAATCTCGTAATAAATCCAAAGAATTATTGCTCTGAGCCCCATCTGTTCCAACTGTTATCAATAATCCTTTTTCGACCATTGCCTTCATCGGCATGATTCCTGAAACCAATTTCAGATTACTGATAGGATTATAACTTACAGCTATTTCTTTTTGCTTAAAAGTTTGAAGATCCTGATCATTTAAATGGATACAGTGAGCAGCAATGACCTGATTATCCAAAATACCTGTTTGTTTTAAAAACTGAGTTGGGGTAACACCATATTTTTCTTGAATCTGTCTATTTTCATCAATTGTTTCAGAAATATGGATATGCACCAGAACATCTTTTTCTTTGGCAAATTCACCTACCTCTTCCAACAGATTTTGTTCACAGCTGTAAGGTGCATGAGGTCCAATAGCAGGATATATATTTGTTTCCTCAGACCTAAGCTGGTATTTTTCAATAAAATTTCTGGCAGCCTGAAATGTATTCTGGCTTTCGGCTGTTTTACCACTAAAAACAGATGGTGCTAAGACTGCCCTGATACCAGTATCCACTACTGCCCTGGCGATATCTTCAGCAAAATAATACTGGTCAACAAAAGTTGTAATTCCATTTGCTATATATTCAAGAGCACACATAGCAGCTCCCCAGTAAGCAGTTTCTGGATTTAAATGTTTCTCAGCTGGCCAGATGACGTTATTCAGCCAGTCCATTAATTTTAAATCATCAGCCATACCTCTAAATAAAGGTGAGACACTGTGTGAATGAGTGTTAATTAAACCAGGCATAAGTAATTTATCTTTTAAAGAATATATTTTACCTTCTGCCTCAATTTCACTGCTCTGGCCAACTTTTTTAATACAATCATTTTCTATAACTATTCTTCCTGTTTTAATTAATGGTTGTTTATCATCCATAGTTAAAATCACTGCATCCGTTAAAGTATAAATATTATTCATCAATCTCACCAAGCGCTTCCGGTGCTCTTGTCTTTCTACCTGCACCAACCAGCACTGCCAGGGTAAGAATATATGGTAGCGACTGGATAAACTGATCAGGAATATTATAACCAATCATATTAAAACGAATAGCCTGAGCAAAGGAAAAAATTAAACTTGCAACAAATGAACCTAAAGGATTCCAGCCTCCAAAAATATTAGCGGCAAGTGCCATATAACCTCTTCCAGCAGTCATATTCTGTACAAATAAACTATTCTGCACTAAAGAAAGAAAAGCACCACCAAGACCGGCTAAAAGCCCACTTAACATAACACAAGTATATCTATACTTAGTAACATTAATCCCTGAAATTCTTGCTGCTCTCGGATGGTCTCCAATTGCACGTAAATTAAGACCAATATTGGTTTTAAAAAGAATATACCAGCTTAAAATTACAACTATTAACATAAAATAGGTAAGTGGTGACTGATCAGTAAAAAGCCAATCTATAAGTGGAATTTCCTTTAAAATAGGAATTGAAACATCAGATAAGTTATTTACCTCACCTGACATCCCTTCTTTTCCCCAGATCACTTTAATCATTGTTGTAGTAAAGCCCATCGCAAGAATATTAATTCCAACACCAGTAACTACCTGATTAGCCTTATATTTTATTGTTAATACAGCATGAATACTTCCAATTATCAAACCAGCAAGGCAGGCAAAAATTACACCAAACCAAGGAGATCCTGTCAAAAAAGAACCATATACTGCTCCAAATGCACCAGTCAGCATCATACCCTCAAGTCCAATATTTATAATTCCACTACGTTCAGACAAAGTTCCTCCTATAGCTGCCAGAGCAATTGGGACAGCCAACCTTAATGTCAGTGGTATAAGATCAAAATTTAAAACATTAAATATTTCCATTATTGGCTCTCCCTCCTCTTAAGAATAGATCTAATTATCTCTGGTGCAGCTACAAAAAGAATAACTAAACCTTGAATAACTATTACTAAGTCATTAGATATTTCAGTAACTCTATCCATTTTAAGAGCACCCGTTTCAAGGGCTCCAAACAGAAGAGCGGTTAATATTACTCCCAGGGGATGGTTCCTCCCTAAAACTGCTACAGCAATACCAGTAAAACCATATCCAGGAGAAAAACCGTCAATAAATCTCTCATATACACCCAAAGACTGTGTTACACCAGCCAAAGCAGCTAGTCCTCCACTGATTGCCATAGCCAGAGATATATTTTTCTTAATATTAATCCCACCTGATTCAGCAGTAGTTGGATTTTCTCCCACAGCTCTGATTTCATAACCAATATCTGTTTTCCAGAGTAAAAAATACACTGCTAGGGCAGCAATAACTGCCACAATTAAACCAGCTGAAAGTTGTGTTTTGGGGATTAATTTAGGTAATATTGCTGCAGTAGGAATTATATCAGTCTGGGCAACCCACCCTTCTGCCTTAAAAGGGTAATTTACTAAATATGAAGTTATATTTATACCGATATAGTTCATCATTACAGTAACAACTACTTCATGGGTACCAAACTGTGCTTTAAGAAATCCAGGAATTCCTCCCCAAATCATACCAGAAATAATACCTCCAAGTATTGCTACAGGCAGCAGAAGAAAAGCTGGCAAAAAGGAAAATTTTATTGCTGTCAACACACTAAAAAATGCACCTAAATATAACTGTCCTTCAGCTCCTATATTAAATAATCCACAGCGAAAAGCAACAGCAACAGCAAGACCTGTAAATATTAAAGGAATTGTTTTGGTCAAGGTATTGGCTATATTACTTACTGATCCAAAAGCACCATCCAACATTACTGTAAATGCCTGAAGAGGTGAACTACCAATTAAAAATATTAAAAACGCACCAATAATTAGGGCTAATAGGATGGAGAATAAAGATATATATACATCTTTAACTGACTCAGATCTTGAAATACCTCCTATTATATCTTTAAGCTTCATTTTCTACCATCTCCCCGGCCATTAACATTCCAATTTCATTTCGTGTAAAGTCCTTTTTATCTTTAAAACCCATAATTTTACCTTCATATAATACAGCTATTCTGTCACTCAATTTGATTACTTCATTCAGATCAGCTGAGATTAATAGAATACCCTTATTATCTTCTCTTAAATCAAGTAAAAGATTATGAATATATTCAATTGCTCCAATATCAAGCCCTCTTGTAGGCTGTGCAGCCAGTACAAATTCTGGTTTCTGACTTACTTCTCTTCCCAATACAACTTTTTGCTGATTACCTCCTGATAGATTTTTTAATAATTGTCCACTATTTGGGGTTTTAACATTATAGTCAGAAATTATTTTTTCACTATGTTCCTTTAATTTCTCTTCTTGAATGATATGATTTTTACAAAATGGAGACTTATAATGATAGCCAAGTAAAATATTTTCTTTAATTGTAAAGTTTTTAAAAACAGCCCGGTTATGCCTGTCTGATGGTATATAAGCAATCCTCATTTTCTTCCGTTCTTTAGTGTTTTTATCAGTGATTTCCTTATTATCTAAAGAAATATGCCCATCTATAACTTTTCTTAATCCCATAATCATCTCTTCTAATTCTAATTGACCATTTCCTTCAACTCCAGCAATACCAACTATCTCTCCCTGATGCACACTGAGATCAATAGTTTCAGGTCTATCTGCAAGCAGCTCTAAATTTCTAATCTTCAATATCTCATTTCCAGGTTCTTTTTCTTTGATATCAACTTCAAAATCAACTTCTCTTCCTACCATTAGCTGAGCTAATTTATTGGTATTTGTATTTTCCTTTTTTTCAGTCGAAACTTTTTTCCCGTTACGCAAAACAGTTATTCTATCGGCAATCTCCATAGTTTCATTCAGTTTATGTGTTATAAATATAACTGTTTTTCCCTGTTCTCTTAACATATTTAAGATATTATATAACTCTTCAACCTCACCTGGTGTTAGAACAGCTGTTGGTTCATCAAAAATAATAATTTCAGCGCCACGATATAAAGTCTTTAATATTTCTATCCTTTGTTTCATACCCACAGAGAGGTTTTCAATTTTCTCATCAATATTAATCGCAAAGTCATATTTTTCTGCTAATTCATTAATACTTCTTCTATGTTCTTTTTTATTAAGTGAAAGCTCATTACTCATACCTAAAATAATATTTTCAAGTACAGTCATTCTGTTAATCAACATAAAATGCTGATGAACCATTCCTAAACCCTTTTTCAGTGCTCGCTTTGGACTTTCTATATTAACTTTTTCTCCCTTTAAAAATATTTCTCCATTTTCAGGTTTATATAATCCAAATAGCACATTCATTAAAGTTGTTTTCCCTGCACCATTTTCACCTAAAAGACTGTGTATTTCTCCTTTTTCAACATTAAAATTAACCTTGTCATTTGCCATAACTCCAGGAAATTTCTTTGTTATATTTTTCATTTCTATTGCTAGAGGCATATTTAGTCACTCCATTTAATCTCCGGTAGCCTTTATAAACTACCGGAGATTATTATTTATTAATTTAAGAAACTTTCTACAGCTTCAATTGTGTCAGGAACTTCAATTTCACCTGATTTAATTTTTTCTTTCAGATCTTCAACTTGCTCTATTATTTCTTCTTCTACTTCAACTTCACTGTTCTCACGAGTATAGTCAATTCCTCCATCTTTGATACCAAGATTATGAACACCAGGTTCAAAGCTATCATTAAGAACACTCTTAACTGAATCATAAGTTGCCACATCAACTTTTTTAACCATACTGGCTATAATATAATTTGGTTTAATATGATTTTGATTTGAGTTTACCCCTATAGAAAGAAAATCTTCGTTTTCTGCTGCCTGGAAAACTCCAAGTCCTGATCCACCTGCAGCATGATAAACAATATCAGCACCACGTCTATTCATGGCCATAGCAATTTCTTTTGCAGTAGTTGGGTCGCTCCAGCCACCTACATAGTCAACTAAAACTTCTACTTCAGGATTTACATATTTAGCACCAGCTTCATATCCAGCCACAAATTTTCTGATTAATGGTATATCCATACCTCCTACAATACCGATTACTTGATCATCATTAAGTTTTGGATTGCTGTTTTGTTTTTCCATCAAACCTGCTAAAGCTCCAACAAGAAATGAGCCTTGATGCTCTTTCGATACATAAGAAGCAACGTTTGGCTTATCAACAACCATGTCAATAATTGCAAATTTCTGGTCTGGATATTCAGTTGCAATTTTTTCTAAAGCAGAAGCCTGATCAAATCCTACTGTAACAATTAATCCGTATTCCCCTGATTTAGCCAAATCACGCTGATAGGTTTCATAATCAGCAATTTCTTTTGGTTCTACATAGTCAAAAGTAATACCAAGTTCTTCTTGAGCTCTTTCCATTCCCTGATAAGTTAGATCATTGAAAGACTGATCTCCCAATCCACCAGTTGCTAGTATTAAACCAAACTTATCTTCTGCAGCTCCTATACTAACTGTCAATGAAAAAACAAAAAACACCACTAATAGTAACAACATAATTTTTTTAAGTTTCACTTTTTACTCCTCCTTTAATTTTTTAAAATCCAATTTTTGATCTCTTTAAATTAAACTCTCTTTGTTAATCACCTCCATATAATTATTTCCTGTTAATATAGAAAGAAAAGTATTCAGGTAAAAAATACTGTTTATAAAAAGCTAGGACTTCTCCAGTTGTTTTATATAGGTCTTCTTCAAATAAAATTAGTGGTGTGTATTCTCTTACATTCAGTTTATCAGCAATAAAGTCACCAGCTTCTGTCAGTAGTATTTCAGATTGAGAATTAGCCACCTTTTTGTAAAAAACACTATCAAGGTAATCCACAAGACTTCTATGATCTTCTATATCTATCTCCTCTTTATCTATATTTTTATAAGGAATAAAAGATATAAAGTACGAGACTTCTGTTTTATTAACCTTATAAACTCTTTTTACAACAAGAATTATTTCATTCGCCTCTATTTTCAGCTCTGATTGGAGCATTTTATTTGGAGACTCAAAGAAAACTTCAATATCATCAGTTAATTTCACTTTCCCGCGATTAGCAATATTTAAAATATTACCCTTTTTCTCTAAACCTATTCCAAACATTTTTTTGTTTTGGGAAACAAAATTACCTTTACCTTGATAGTTATAGATAATACCATCCTCTTGTAATATCAAGAGAGCCTGCCTAAGTGTACCTCTACTAACTCCAAATTGATTAGCAAGTGTGTGCTCTCCAGGTAATTTCTGACCTCTCTTAAAATGGCCTTCTTTTATAAGATCAAATAACTTTTCATAAATTATCACATATAATGGGCGACTATCAGTAGTTTTTTTAGAAATTTTATCAATTGTCTGAATTTTTTCCATAAATAACATCTCCAATCATTTGTTGTACATGTTTTATAACTTGTTTAACAAGCTATTAATTATATTCTTTGTTCTATAAGAATTTCCTGCAAGAATATTTAAAATAATCTCAAAATTTAATTAAAACTGCTGTTAATCTTTTAAACTTTTCCATAGCACATAGAGAAAAACCCCCAGAAAAACTCCATCATTAATCGAAAAAATGAAGTTTCTCTGAGGGTAAATCATCTCCAATTGAGATGCTAATTTTATTCGATTTTCCACCGTGATTTCACCGCAGTGAGCCTCAGCCACCGTTAAATACCGCAGTAAAATATACAGTATTTTACAACTATATGGGATATTTCCAACACTAGATTGCTGTTATGACAGGGATTATAAGAAAAGCTGCTAATATAAGGAACTTCGACAAAACTCTCCGAAGCCTTGAGCGTAGGTTCGACTCCTACCGGGGGCACCATTTTAATTTATACCCAGTAAGCAAAGATTTTTTTATTTTTAACTTCCAGTTCTTGATTCTTATATTCCTTATTCTGATTAAAATTAAAACTCAAAAGATAACCCTGACTCATATTCTGGCTTTCCAAATAATCAGCAAGCTGCTGTAATCCCTGCTGGTGATATTCTTCTCCCCGCCATATTTTTAATTCCACTATATATTTCTGCTCAAGATAAGTTATTACTACATCAAGCCTTTTTTCCTGAGAAATCTGTACTTCTTTGAAATCAAATCCTTTACCATTTATGATTGGCTTTAAAAAAGCGAGGAAAATCAAGCGTCCATTTCTTTCTAAAAAATCTCTATCACGATCACTATATTGTTCTTTTATGAAAACCTGAAAACGCTCCAGTACTGCTTTTAAATTCAGCTGACCATCATCTATAAAGCTGTCTCTGAAATCAAAAGCATCACTTTCCATTGAATTCTCTATTTTAGATATCAAATAGTTGTATATTCGCTGCTCATAAATTCTATTATGAATTTTTAAGCTGCCTCCATCATTTTTGAAAATACCGTAAAGCTCTCCCTTTTCTATTGTCGGATTATCGAGATTATAAGTAATTTTTCTACCATCCACAATTAAATCTACACACATATCTTCTAAATCACTATTATTCTCTATATTTTTAATTAAGGTATCAAAATTAGGTAGATCTTTTGCTAAAATGATTTTTACTGCCTGATCAAGGTATTCTTGCTGCCAGTTGGACTCATTTTCTACCAGTATTTCTTCAGCAATTATCTCTGCCAATTTACTAACCAAAAACGGATGACCCGAAGTAAAGTAATGCATTTTCTCAGCAAAATAATCTGAATCCAGGTCAATATTCCTGTCTTTTTGGTACTCTTTTAACATCGAAGCAATTTGATCGACCTCCAGCTCAAAATCAACTTTAAACTCACTGGCGATATTCCAGGGGCTATTATATTTATGTTCCTCATCATCTCTTAATTTTAGTTTAAGGTTTTTTACATCATGTACCCCTGATAAAATTACACTATAAAATGTTTTATCTCTGTCAGCCTGAGCTTTAATAAATTTATCTCTTAATAGCCCCATAAAACTTAAAAAAAGCTGATTATTACTGCTCTTATCAACTTCATCAATCATTAAAACAATTTTTCTTTCTGCTTTATCAACAAACTCAAAAAGATAATTATTTAAATCTGCAAAATTATCCAGCTTATCTATTTTCCTCTGATCAAAATTTAGTTTATCATTCTCATTCTTAAAGCTTAAATCCTTTTTTATTAAATTAATAAATGCTTTAATAAAAGCTTTTTCGCTATTAAATACCTCATCTCCAATTCCTTCAAAACTAATTAAAATTGGAATAAAATTATCTTTCAATAATTTTTTCTCTAAAAGATAAAGTATAGTTGTTTTACCAGATTGACGGGGCTTATTAATTGTAAAATACTTACCTGACTCAACCATTTTTTCAATTTCTTTAATTTTTTTGCTTACATCAGCCATATAATGTTTTTCGGGAATACAGACACCTGTTGTATTAAACTCTTTCAATTGACTCACCTCATTTTTAGCGTTAAGTTATTTTAATTATACCACAGTAGCTAAGTTAATTAAATCAAAGCAGTCATTGAATTTGATCTATCCTGAATGATCTCCAGAATTTCACCTAAAAGATATTCAAATATACCGGCATCAAGCTCGTCCACTGCCAGACAAATACCAGGCTTATTATACATCGCGATCATTGCACTCAAGATAGATATAATCTTTTTAATACCATCTGATTCATATCTAAGAGGGATTTTAATTTCTCATTACCCCTATCTCATTAGAAAAAATAAAAGATGTGTCATCCTTCTTCGCAAGCTCCTTCGCCACTTTAAGGTCCACCTTAGCATCTTTATTGTTTTTAGTGAGCAAATTGTAATTCTTCTGGGGACTTAACAACTGCTCCTTCTCATCAAGGTTGTGAGTTATTATCCCTCTCTTATATGTCCAGCCATCTTCTTCAAGTTTCTTATATGATAGATCTTCCTTGATAAT
This sequence comes from uncultured Halanaerobium sp., assembly GCA_964649895.1. GTDB lineage: Bacteria > Bacillota > Halanaerobiia > Halanaerobiales > Halanaerobiaceae > Halanaerobium. The sequence goes on along the minus strand of CAZYRX010000064.1, from coordinate 83 downwards.
TACTGGACCAGCATTTTCTCTTCTTTCAATTACCCTACTTTAGCCGAGAAAGCCTCGCTCATATTAATGGGCGGGGATGAATC
>CAZYRX010000063.1:9692-11046 GCA_964649895.1 uncultured Halanaerobium sp. | reverse complement strand
ATTAAAATAGCTGATGCAAAATATAAGAATTATGAGCAGAAGAAAGTATCAGCTTCTGATTTATATCAATTAACTGCTTATGCATTAGCCAATAAAGAAAAGATAGATCAAGTTTATTTATTTTATCCAAGTACTAAAATTAAAAAAGAAACTTTTTCTCTTAATAATTTAGCTAGAGAAATAAAGATTGAGATAATAGCTCGGGGTTTGAATATTGAAAAGCTTTTAGATGATATTGAAAATAAAGATTTAGATTCAGATATATTTAACAATTAAAAAAGATTGACATTCTGGTCTGAAGAGTACTTCTCTAAAAATTAGATTATAAAATTGCAGTACCAGAATAATATAATGGAAGAATACAATTGCTTTTACCCATATGTTTAATTGATCATGAAAATATTGATTTAGCATTAGCGATAAATAAAAATGATGGATATTAGACAGGTCATACTTGCTTAACAATGGATATGGCTTATAATAATGCGAGTTTAATTGCTAGACCAGATAGTGAGTGGTTAAAAGTTTAAAGAATGGAGGAATATAGTTTGTCTTGGAAAGAAGAAGTTTATAAAATAATTAAAGATAATTGGAAAATTGGAGATACATTTACTTTGGATGATATATATTATTTTGAAGATCATTTTCAAAATGTGTTTCCCAACAATAATCATGTTAGAGATAAAATACGCCAGACACTTCAAAAGTTAAGAGATGATAAAAAAATTAAATTTCTTAGTGATCGCGGTGAATATAAAATTATAAATTTAGATGATTTATCAAATACCAAAAAGAAAAATAATGTTTTTAGGGATTACTTATCAAAAATAGTTTCAGAATATAGAGACGCAAGATTACATGAAGAATTTGCTGGTCATGAATTAGGAGATTTAATGCGCCATGAATTACCAAAATATTTAAAAGAACAATTAGCTTTACATTTTGATATTGAAGATTATCAAATAAAAGGCTCAATTGGAATGGGTAATTGGGCTAAAGTACCTTGGCTGGCTATTATGAATAAAGATATAACAACTACCACTCAAGAAGGTGTATATGTAGTTTATCTTTTTTCTCAAGATATGGAGCGAGTTTATCTAACCTTTAATCAGGGAGTAACCCGCAGTACTAAAGAAGAATTTATAAATAATCGAGATAGATTACGAAATGAGATGAACTTGCGTGATTTCAAAACAGATAATGAAATTGACCTAGCCGAAGATGGAAAAGGTAAAGATTATGAGTTATCTAATATCTGCTATAAAAAATATGATGCAGATAAATTGATTAATGAACAATTCACAGAATCAGAGTTAATAGATGATTTAGTTAAAATGATGGAAATTTACCAAGA
>CAZYRX010000063.1:6056-9592 GCA_964649895.1 uncultured Halanaerobium sp. | reverse complement strand
ATGAACTTAGCTAGAGTAGAATATTATTTTAGTGATTTCTTATCAAAAATGGAAACTAGATATTTTGAAGATGCTAGAATCAAAACAGATAAAATATTCTCAGAGAATGAATTTGATGATCGTGATAGTACTGGTGCTTTAGCTAAATATGGAGAGCTATATTTACCTGATAATCTCTATATTATTGGTACAGTTAACATGGATGAGACTACTCATCCTTTCAGCAAAAAAGTATTAGATAGAGCAAATACTATAGAATTTAATCAGATCAAACTAACTGCTTTTTTAGAAGAAGACTATGTTAATTTAGAAGCAGAAAAATTAAAATTAAAAAATGAATTTTTAAAAACTAATTATCTGAAGCTAAAAGATCTGCTGCCAGCTAAAAAAGACAAAATAGAAGAAATAACTGAAGAATTAAAAGAATTAAACCAAATATTAAAAAAAGCAAATCTGCAGGTAGGCTATAGGATCAGAGATGAGATAAACTTCTATATTATTCAAGCTTTAGATAAAAATCTGTTGAAAAAGGAAACAGCTTTTGATAAGGAAATACTGCAAAAAGTACTACCTAGAATTCAGGATAGTTCAATGATCATCAAAAAAGTATTGGTTGAATTATTTCAATTCTTTGCAGGGAAAGATTTCAGTACAGAAAACACAAATATAGCTGATGATATGTGGAAACACTATCAAGATTATAAAGAAGATTTAAAATATCCAGAATCAGCTGAAAAGACAGCATATATGGTACGCCGCTATGAAGAAGATGGCTTTACTTCCTATTGGTTGTAATTATCTTAACGCAACATAATTTCAACCATGTTGTAGAGTTTGGATGGAATAAATATATTAGATAAAAAGCCAACATATAAAGGATTTTATATGAGAGGACAATTTTACATGGAAGAAAATAATAGCAGCAGAAACTGTGAAAATGATGATTTCTATACAATATTTTATTAAATTAATATAAATAAGTAAGTTTTGGAGTTGATATTTTGGGAAAAATAGATTTAAAAATAAAAGAGTTAAGAAAGTTTTTAAATAAACAAGAAAAGCAGGATATAATAGAAGAACTAGTATCTTTAACAAAAAATTATTCTGAGTTAAGAGAATATTTTTTAATAAAAATAAAACCTGAATATGAAGTTAAAATCCTTAATAAATACAAGAAAATAATAAAAGAAGAGTTTGTTATCTATAAAGGAAAGTCAGGCTTAAACTTTAAATTAATGAAAAAAGCTTTAACGGACTTCAAGAAAATTTCTGATAACAAAAAGTTAATTATTGACTTACAATTATCTCATGTTGAATATGGAGTTGAATTTACAAATAGATATGGTGACATTGGAGTTCCTTTATATGACAATATAGAAAAAACTTTTGATAAAGCCTTAAAAATGATTATAGATAATGATCTCCAGGTATATTTTCGTGACAGATGCAAAAATATTTTAGAAGAATCGGATAATATTGGATGGGGATTTTCTTGTAATATGATAGATATTTTTGATTATTATTATCAGGAATAGAGGTGCTAAAATATGAGTCTTAAAGTTGATTTAGATGATGTGTTAGAAGCATTGGAACTTCGAACTAGAGAAAGTAATTATTTTTATTATAAAAAAACGGGTGTAGTTTTCATGATAATGGATGATGAATTAAGAGCAGCCGAAGAAGATTATGATACAAATGAATTTCCAGAATGGAAGCAGGAGAATATTAAAGCTGCAGAAGATATTATTTCGACTGATGACTATATAAGACTTCCTGATGATTATGAAATTGATGATTATAGTATTATAGAAGATTTTTGTTATTCGATTGAAAATGAAGAATTGAGTGAAGAATTACTTTACTCTATTCGCGGAAGCGGGGCTTTTAGAAGATTTAAAGAAAAAATTCACCAGTATGACATTGAAGATAAATGGTATGATTATAAAGAGCAGAGATATAGAAAAATAGCAATTGAATGGTGTGAAGAAAATAATATTGAATATCAAGAGAAACCCTCTTCATCCTGATCAAAAAAGAATCTATTAAAATATATAATTTTACACAGACTTGAAATGCACAATGATTTTATTAACATATCTTCTGTGATATAATCAGAATGAAATCGATATTTAAAATAAATCACGGTTAAAGGACTGATATATATGCTGATTCAGGCAACAACTAAGTTAAGAAATGAATTAAACTTGGAAGAACTTGTGCAAAAAGAAAGACCACCCTTATTTTCCTGGCATGCCAATTTTCTTAGGATTAATCGGAGAAAAGCAGCTGTTTTAGTCAATGATGCTTCTGATTATACGGTTATATTATATGGAATGACAAAAGATGATTTTAATAATTTTCCCGATCGGATCAAAGAGGGGATAAGAAGGGCTTTTCAACATGAAGGAATTAAAGCAGGTTTAATAGAAAAATATTTAAGTCAATTCGAAGAATTTTGCTATCAGAAAGCAAAAAATAGAAGTCATATAGCTAGAATGAATTATTCATGTAAATTGGCCAAAAGATTTGCTGATAGATTGAATGAAAATGAAATTTATCAGTCTGCAGAAATAAAAAATATAAATAATATGCCCAGAAAAAATGATAATAACGAATATTTTTATGCTGATAAACTTATGCAGCAAAAATTAGCAGAATATTTTGGTGAAGAAGAGATAATTCAGACTCATGCTGCAGTTTTAAAAGTTGAGCTTGAACTGGGTGAATATGAAGCCTGGAGAAAAATAATAGTACCCCTAAATTATAATTTTAGGGAACTGCATAAGATCATACAAAAACTCTATAACTGGCAGGATTATCATCTGCATGAGTTTTTTGTCTACAGTGAAGAAAAAGATGATACAAAAAATTGGAATCATGGTGAATATCATCGCGATGGTTATAAAGCTGTATTAAATCTTACAGCAGATCAAGAAAATCTTGAATACAATAAACATGAGCTAAATTATGATCATGAAGATTTTGAGCTCAAAATTGAAAATGAAGTTAAACTTAAAGATGTTCTACCAGCCAGAATCAAATATATTTATGATTATGGGGATAACTGGCAGCATTATCTGGAAACTGAAAAAATTATAGAAGATTATAAGTCGAATAAGCCAACTTTTATGGAAGGTGCAGGCACAGCACCCCCTGAGGATGTAGGAGGAGTGGGTGGTTTCAATGAATTCATGCGAATTATCTCAAATCCCGATCATGAAGAATATGAGTCTATGCTGGAATGGGCAGAAAGTCAAAGATTTGAAGAGTATGATCAGGAAAAGATAAAATCTGATTTAAAATAATATTATTATCTGATATATCAGAAAGATTGGAGATTATATGAAATACATCTATGCTTTAATCGCTGCAATAATTGGTGGTATAATTACTGCATATTATTCTGCAATAATAATAGGAGTTACAAATATTTATTTAATGGGGCACAATATCAACTGGCTGTACAATGAAATAAACTTGTATTCTATAAATATGACTTTTTTCGATTTGATTTTGATAGGAATTACAATTTTAGT
>CAZYRX010000063.1:0-5956 GCA_964649895.1 uncultured Halanaerobium sp. | reverse complement strand
GAAAAATAATCTACTGGCATTAGGCTGGGATGTAGGAGGCTGGATGGGAAACAATCATGGCTTTTCTATTATCCACTGGGATTATGATAAAAAGGATTTTAAATGGTTTGGAGAAGCGGTTGAATTGAGAATACCAGCTGATTCTATTTTTTCTCTGGATTATATTATTGAAAAGATAACAAAAAGAAATGATATAGATCTTTTTGATTATGACATAGTAATTGGAGTAGATGCTCCTCTGAGATTTCCCAAAGAATTTAAAGAATTCATCAACGGGAATTCCCAAGAATTTAAACGGCCGGAAAAGGAAATATATAATCCCCTTGCCTACAGAAAAACCGATGTCCACATCTATGAAACTTTAGGTAAAAAGCCTCTTTCAGCTGTATTTGATCGACTGGGTACAAACTGCACCGCTGCTATGGTACATATTCAGAAATGGATGGAAGAGTATGATTTGTCTTTACAGCCGATAATAGACAAAGAAAATAACAGAGATATCATTGAGGTTTATCCTGCTCTTTTAAAGGCGAGCAAATATTCTCCAGCAGATGAACCCTTTAAAACTCTGCTGCCGGACTCAGTTTCTGCAGGAACAGATGCCTATGATGCAGCTCTCTGTGCCATAATGGCATTGGCCTATGGTGCGGCAGATGCTTTTAAAGAGCTGCCAAATCTAGTTCATCCGAAACAGATTGATGAAGATATCAAAGAAGAAGGCTGGATCTACTATTTTCCACTAGATTAAGTGATAGAAGATGGTTTCACAATAAATTGATAAGTTATCTTTATTGCTGCTGTAAAATTTTCTAACAGACCAAGATGAAAGATTGGGCAAAAGAATTTATAATGAGTAAAAACTATTTTTGAACACATGTTCATTTTATGATATAATTTAAATGAGTTATTATAAATATATAATTTTAATAGATATTTTTTTTTGTAGATAACATAATAATAAAAGGTTATATTGCTTTTTTACTGAATTGTAAATATAAGTTTAAAAAGAAAGGTGATAGAATTAATGAGTCAATGCAGTGATGATAATACACCTGGTTTATATGGGATTAATAATTCTAATAGAAGTTATGATGAAAAATCAACTTGGGGGAAAAATCAATTTAATTCGTCATTTCCTGCTTCATTAGCATCATATTTAAATAATAAAGGAATGCAAGCTGTCTATTTAATAGCTGATGAAAATTTAGAAGTTGTACATGATAGATTAGAAATAAAAGACTTGTTTGGACTTAACCCTCAGTCAGATGATTTATATTTTTCTTTTGAATCTATTTATGATCCATATAAGTCACTGGTAGATGGTGGTTTACCAAGAGTAGATTTAGTAACTAAAAACATTTCTACTTTAAAGGATTTAATGGCTTTGGAAATTAAATTAACTGCTTTACCAGATAATTCAACATGTAATTTGCAGGAGAACAAGTATGGGACTGAAATTGTTATAAGGCCTGATACAATTGTTTATTTAGCTTGTAGTATTGCTAAGATTTATGAAGATAATCTTGAAGAATTGAAGGAATTGCTTTATGATAAAGAATTAGAGAGTATAACAGAATGGTCAGATACTGATAAAGTTTTACCATACATACCTAGAATAATAGAAACTTTGGATAAAGTATTATTGAATAATATAAATATGCAGACCCCTTTAATATTGCAACCAATTTGGAAAACTGATGGAAAATCATCAAAATTAGTTGAGAATAGTTTTGATGTATTTGTTTGGAGCAATTATGCTTTCACGAAAATTTTTTCTAACTTTTCAAATCATAGTCCAAATAGAATTTCAAGACTAACTCGAACAATAATTTGGTTATATAAAATGCTCAATGATTTTGTGATTAATAGAAAAATACATTATGATTATATTATAGATACTTTTACTTATGGAACAAAAAATGATAAAGCTTTTTCTGTTAATGGTAAAATTACCCATCCTTTTATGGCATGTGATATTTTGACTAATCCCCGAATAGCAAAAAACGAACTAAATCAAATTATTTTAAACGGTGGGCAGGATTTATTAAGTCCTGAAAGAAGACTTGATGCTATTATATATTTTTCTTCTGACTTATTCGGATAAATATAGTTATCAACAGGGGTTTTATAAACTTTATAAAATGAAAATATGATAATAGATAATTAAGGAGGAGATATTATCAAGGGATTGGATTTATTTTGTGGTATTGGAGGTATGTCATTAGGTTTTGAAAATGCCGGTTTTAAAATACAAGCTGCTTTTGATAAATGGGAAAGAGCTGTAGATGTATATAATAACAACTTTGAACATAACGCTATAAAAATAGATTTAAATGAATTAAATGATTATAGTATTTTCAAAAAATATAATTATGATTTTATTATTGGTGGTCCACCTTGTCAAGATTTTTCGATTGCTGGAAAAAGAGATGAAGATTTGGGTAGAGCAGACTTAACAATTGTTTTTGCTGATATAATAAGTAAGCTTAAACCAAATTGGTTTGTTATGGAAAATGTATCAAGAATAAAATCTAGCAAGACTATAAAAGTAATTTTAAAAATTTTAAAAGATGCAGATTATGGATTAACAGCTAAGGTTCTGGATGCAAGCAGGTGTGGAGTTCCTCAGGCTAGAAAGCGTTATTTTTTAATTGGTGAACTAAATGGTCAAGATGGAGCATTAAACTATTATTTAGAAAAAAATTTGGCGAGTGACCAAATGACTATGCATGATTATTTCGGAAAAGATTTAGGTATAGAATATTATTATAGACATCCCTGGAGTTATAAAAGAAGAGGCGTTTTTAGTATATATGAACCTAGTCCAACTATTCGAGGTGTGAATCGACCAATACCCTCTGGATATAAGGGGCATTCAAATGATGCGGTTGATATCTCAGAAAATAATGTTAGAGCATTGACTACAAAAGAAAGAAGTTTGGTTCAAACTTTTCCTGAAGATTTTGAGTTAGAGGGAACTAAAACATCATTAGAGCAAATGATAGGGAATGCTGTACCGGTTAAAATGGCTGAGTATGTTGCTAACTGTATAAATGAATATATAAAAGATAAAAAGGAAAATAATCTTAAATTTGGAAAAGTTAAAAGTTCAGGAGATAAGGTCCAGCTGCAGAAATCTTTATTTTGATTTTTCTAAAAAAGTAGTGTAGTTGATTCTGCTATAATTTTATGTATCCTATAACTAAAATTATATTGAATAAATCTGCTTTTATATTTAAAGAAGCGCTGTCCAGTCAAGGATAGCGCTTCTTTTTAAAATTTAGTAAGATCAGCGTGTATATTCACCTTTCAAAACAGCTTTTTCCAGTACATGGCCTTCCATGGCATTCAGAAGAGTTTCTTTGTCAGCTCCTGCTTCTAAATCGAGCTTATCATCAAGAGCATAGACATAGAATCTGTAGGTGTGAACTCCACCGGGGGGAGCTGGTCCCATGTATCCTATTTCATTAAAGTCATTTTTACCCTGCAAGGCTCCTTTGAGTCCTTTGACTTCTTCTTTCTTTTCAATATTTTTTGAAATTTCACTAACCTCTGCCGGAATATTCCAGATCAACCAGTGGGTAAAGGTTCCCATCGGAGCATCTGGATCATCGACAATAATGGCTAGAGTTTCAGCTTCTGGTGGTACGTTTTCAATTATCAGTGGAGGTGAGACATCTCTTCCATCAGCCGTATATTCTTCTGGAATGAAACCACCATCTTCAAAAGCAGATTTAATAATTAAATCTTTTTCCATTAGCTTAAACCTCCTTTCTAAATCTCAAAAATCAAGCCATTTCAAATTATTTATTAATTCTAGTCAAGAATTTTTCCTTCAATTTTATAATAACAAAAAGTATTCAGAAAATAAAGAGGTTTGAATTATCTATATATTCATAATATAATATATTTTACAAAGAAAGTATAATGGAGGTGGGATAATGAAAAAGTTAGTTTATTGTGATGAAACTACCGATATTGTTGGTCCCGGAGTAGAAATGATTGACACTTTAGTTTCTGGTGGGAAGTTTATTACGAGAACAAATCCCGGCTGTTGGGGAAATATGATTACTCCAAAAATTAAAAGCTGGCATGAAGTTGGAAAACCAGTTGCTGTAGAGGGAGCAGAAGTTGGAGATGCTGTCGCAATAAAAATTGAGAATATAAATGTTCTATCTCGTGCTACTTCTTCAGGTACCGATGAGCCACAATCAGATTATTTTGAAAGTGATCCGGGAATTGACAGCTATTGTCCTAACTGTGGCACAAAAAATCCTGATACATATATTGATGGGACAGGAGAAAAAGCAGTTAAATGTAAAAATTGCGATTCACCAGTAGTCCCTTTTAAAATGCCGCATGGCTACACCATGTATTTTGATAGAAAAAGAAAATATGGAATAACAATTGATGAAAATTTAAGTAAAGAAATTTCTCAAAATGCTGATGAATATAGTAATTTAACTCCAAAAGGTATGCAGCATTCAATTAATGTTTTTGCCAAACATGATATGCCTGGGGTTGCCGCGCGAGTTATTCCTATGGTAGGTAATATTGGTACAGTACCTGCAATGGATATGCCTTCTTCTCATAATGCAGGCGATTTTGCTCAATTTTTATTAGGAGCAGACCATGAATTTGCCTGTACTGAAGAAGAACTGGATAATAGAAGTGATGCGCATATGGATGTTAATGAGGTCCGTGAAGGTGCAGTTGTTATTGCTCCAGTTAAAATCAAAGGTGCAGGTATATATATCGGGGATGTGCATGCAATGCAGGGAGATGGAGAAATAGCAGGACACACTACCGATATAGCAGCAGAAGTTGAAGTTACATTAGAGCTGATTAAAGGTTTAAATAATTTAGGTCCCATTATATTACCAAATATAGAAGATCTAAGTCCCTTGACAAAACCTTATTCAGCTGAAGAAAGAGCTGAAATTAAAGAAAATGCTCAAAGTATTGGTTTAGATAATATTGAAGATGAAATGTATCCAATTCAGATGATTGGTAGTGGTGCAGATTTAAATTCTGCAGTTGGAGATGGTCTAAATAAGCTGGTTGAACTACTTGATTACTCTCTTGACGAAGTGAAGAACAGAGTCACAATAAATGGAGATATTAGTATTGGAAGAGCTCCAGGAGTAGTCAATATAACAATGTTAACTCCACTTTCAAAACTTGAAGATATTGCTCTAGCAGATTTAGTTAAAGAACATTATGATACAGAAAAATAAAATTATTTTAAAAAATAATTGAATAAAATGAGCAGCCTAGATGGATAATTAAATAGGTTGCTCTCTTTTTTGAATATTAAAGAGATCTATTTAACAATCAATAAAGTTAAAGATGACCTGCCAAAATAGCAGAATTATCTGATTTAATTTATGACAACCAGGAGGTACATTATGGCTTGTAAATGGTATCCAGTTTGTCCGATGAAAAGATATTATGAACAGGGAAAAATAGATAAAAAATGGATAAAAAACTACTGTCATGGGGATAATAAGAGCTGTGTACGCTATCAGATGGAAGAAAACGGAGAATACCATCCTGATAATATGCTGCCAGATGGGACGATTGATGAAAGTTTAAAATAATAGAAACAATGGAGGGATAAAAAATGATCAAACATGTAGTGATGTGGGAGTTCAAAGATCATGCTGAAGGTAATGATAAAGAGCGAAACATTGCATTAGCAGCAGAAAAAATAATGGAATTAAAAGATTTAGCCGATGTTATTCAATTTATCGAGGTAGGTATAAACTTAAATAAAGCAGATGACCAGGCCTATGATCTTGTTTTAATCAGTGATTTTAAAACATTATCCGACCTGGATGAATATCAAAACCATCCCGACCATCAAAAAGTTAAAGATTTTGTCAAGAAGGTAGTTGATAAAAGAGTTGTAGTTGATTATGAAATCTAAAATAGATCTCATCACAATTGAAAATGA
>CAZYRX010000062.1:0-11818 GCA_964649895.1 uncultured Halanaerobium sp. | reverse complement strand
GGAACTGCAGCAGCTGCAGATTTTGCTTTAAAGACTTCATTTCTTCACTGGGGACTTCATCCCTGGTCAGCTTATGGAGTTTTAGCATTAGCTTTAGCTTATATGCAGTTTAGACATGATAAACCGGCTCAAATCAGTAGTGTTTTTATCCCGCTAATTGGAGAAGCAAGAGCAAGAGGTCCGATTGGAAAAACTGTTGATATTTTAGCGATTTTTGCAACAGTAGCTGGTGTAGCAACTTCTCTAGGTATGGCAACATTACAGGTTACAAGTGGTTTTAACTTCTTATTTGGAGTACCAGAAACTGATTTTGTGCGCTTATTAGTTATTGGAGTTATCACAATATTATTTATGATTTCTGCAATAACAGGTGTTGATAAAGGAATTAAATATCTTTCTAACGCAAATATAACACTTGCTGGTGTGATTATGGTCATCTGTTTGATTATTGGTCCGACAATGTTAATTATTAATAATTTTACTAATACATTTGGTTTTTATATTTCAAGTATAGTTAGAGACAGTTTTAGAATCGGAAAAGATCCCTGGTTTGGTTGGTGGACAATCTTCTATTGGGCATGGTGGATAGCCTGGGCACCATTTGTGGCTACATTTATTGCCAGAATTTCTCGTGGAAGAACTGTTAGAGAATTTATAGGTGGAGTGCTTTTTGCTCCAACACTTGCTTCTTTTGTCTGGTTTTCAATTTTAGGTACAATGGGAATTGAAACTGGCATGGAAGTTGCTGAAGAAGCTATTGCAGTTACAGAAACAGCATTTTTTGAAGTAATGCAGTACTATCCAGCTGGAGGCTTAATTTCTATCATAGGAGTTACACTATTGATAACTTTCTTTATTACCTCTGCGGATTCAGCCACCTTTGTGCTGGGAATGTTATCTGATAAAGGTAATCAAAATCCTTCAGCCAAAATAAAGGTAACCTGGGGAATAATTCAATCAGGTTTAGCTGTTGCTTTGATGTTATCTGGAGGTTTAGGTATGCTTCAGACAGGATCAATTGTTGCTGCTTTCCCATTTGCTTTTATCATGATTTTTGCAATGGCAGCTATGATTAAAGCATTTAAAGCAGAAGTAAAAGTAGATGGTGTTGTTGATATAAATGAGGTTGCAGAACATAATGTTGAAGAAATTTCAAAAGAAAAGATGGATGTTGATGAATTAGCTAAAGTAGCAGAAGCTGAATAAATAAAATCAAAATAATCCCGGCATATATTAGCCGGGATTCTATCAAAATTAATTTAATCAGATTAACTCTGATTTATATTTTTGCAGCAGACTGCATTATTAACTATTGTTCTTATGTGTTTAGTAATGGTCTCCAGGGCACTTTCAGCTGTATGAGTTGTTCTTTTATTTATCATCAGAGTTAAAAGACCATGGTAGATGTAAGTGATCATATTATCCATATTCTTAGCTGTCTCTTTAGAAAGCAGATCATTATTTATGAGAGCTTGTGAAGCAACCGAAGCTCTTTCAGAAAGATCTGGGCTTCTCAGCATAGGAACTAAACTTTCATCTGCGGTTTCAAGCTTTTTGGGATAAATTTTAAAATAATTGTCCATTAAAACTTTCGATTCATCTCCAATGTGTTCAGTGAAAATTGAATAATAAATTTTGGGGTTTTCGAAAGAAAATTTACAGAAACATTCCCACATAAGAATAAATTTTTCTTTTTCATCTTCTGCATCAGCAATATAATCAGGCATTGCCTGACTGTATTCACCTAAAAAATCAAGTGAAGCAAAAAAGATAAGCTGATTGCAGTTATCAAAATAATTATAAATTGTAGCACTGTTATAACCTGTTTTTTCAGCTACCTTACGAATAGTAACATTTTCGATACCTTCTTCATTGATTAGTTTTCGAGTTTCTTCAATGAAAATCTTAAGAGTTCTTTTTTTCTTAATATCTTTACTGTCTAATTTTAACATATGTAAATCCACATCCTTGTTTTGTAATAAAATTGCTAAACTTATGTTTTGTAATCAAGATTACTAGAATAAGAATATAATAACTAAAATATAATTTCAAGTATTATATTTATTGATGTGTTAAAGTGAATAACTTAGGCAGAATATAATTTTTAAAGTTAATTTTAAAATAATTAAAGATTAATATTATTAAATTGGAGGTTATTTAAATGAGCCAAGAATATGATTTAATTGTCTTAGGTGGAGGACCAGCCGGTATGGCATCGGCAATATATGGTTCAAGATCAAGACTTAACACTCTTGTTTTAGAAGCAAAGAGAAAAACTGGTGGACAACCAGCAACTTATCATGATATGGAAAATTATCCTGGTGTACCTGAAACAACAGCTTCTGAACTTATGCAAAATTTTCGCACACATGCTGAAAAATTTGGCACTGAGTTTAAAAGAGGAGAAGTTGCTGAACTGAAAGTCAATGGGCTTAATAAAATTGTTGAGACCAAAAAAGGTGAAGAATACACAGCAAAAAGTGTAATAATTGCCACAGGTGCAGAGCCGAGAAAACTTGGTGTTAAAGGTGAAGAAGAATTTAAAGGTAAGGGAGTTTCTTATTGTGCTACCTGTGATGCAGATATCTTTACTGACCTTGATGTAGTTGTAGTAGGTAATGGTAACTCAGCTGTTGAAGAATCAATTTATTTAAGTAAATTTGTCAATAAAATTACAATGATCGTTATTCATGATGAAGGTGTTATGGATGCAGAAAAAATACTGCAAGAAAAAGCAATGGAAAATGAGAAGATAGAATTTGTCTGGAATTCAGTTTTAGAAGAAGTTAAAGGTGATGGCCTTGTAGAAAAGGCTGTTGTAAAAAATATCAAAAATGGTGAAACTCAAGAACTGGACTGTTCTGGAGTATTCTTCTTTGTAGGAAGAGTACCAAGTACTGACTTTTTAGAAGATACAGTTGAACTAACTGAACACGGCTATGTAAAGACCAATAAACAGATGGAGACTAATCAGCCGGGGGTATATGCAGTTGGTGATGTAAGGAATAAAGTTGTAAGACAGGTAATTACAGCTGCAGGAGATGGAGCAACTGCTGCAGTTATGGCTCAGGGATATATTGAAGAAGAAGAATATTGGCAAAGCCATGTTGTCAATTCTGATAAACCAGCATTTGTGGCTTTTTGGAGTGTAACTGATCAGGATAGTATGGATCTAGTAAGTGAACTTGAAGCAATGGAACTTGAAGATAAGGGATATAAGTTCTTAAAAATTGATACTTACAAAAATAGATTAATCTCTGATAGATATGATATTGAAGAAATACCAACTGTACTTAAATTAGAATCTGGAAAAGTTTCTTCTAAATTAGTTAATCCAGATAAAAAAGAAATTGTGGAAATTATTTAGACAAAATTCTTAAGGAGGAATAAAAATGTTAGAACTTAACAAAGAAAATTTTGAGGAAGAAGTACTTAATGCCGATGGTAAAGTAGTAGTTGACTTTTGGAGTGACAGCTGTGATCTTTGTCTTGATATTATGCCAGATGTTAAAGAACTTGCAGAAGAATTTGCAGATGATTTTAAATTTGCTAAGTTAAATATTAAAGGGAATAGACGTCTTGCAATCAGTCAAAAAGTGCTTGGTTTACCATCAATAGTATTTTATGAAGATGGCGAAAAAGTTGAGCATCTTAGTGGTGAAGATTTAGAAGTTGAAGACATTAGAGAAGCTCTTGAACAGAGAAAGTAAATGCAGTATATCTCTTCCCAGTTAAAGATATTATTTCTGGGAAGAGTTTTTTCTTAAATCTATGGAGGTGAACAAAATGGAATTTCCAGTAATTAAAGGTTCAAGTTATATTCTGGTACATACACCAGATATTTTAAGAGAAGCAGGATCAACACAAACTACAACAAGGGCTAAAAACCCTGATGATGAATATCTCAAAAAGATCAACAGTTATTTAAGAACTTTTGATGAGGTTTTAGCTTATGCACCTAATCAATCATATATAGGCAACATATTACCAGATAAGCTTAATGAGATTAGTACTCCCTGGTATGAAAAAGAGAATTTTGTTGAAGCTAAAAGATCAGGTGAGTTAGGCGAGATAATGCCAGAAGATCAATTTTACTTACTTTTAAAACATGTTGATGTATTTGATTTAGTAAAATTAAGCAGTGATTTTACTGCTAAAGCTGAAGAAATAATTGCTGACCATCCAATATTAAGTGAGATGGATTTAGATTTAGGTGAGGGAGATGCAATAGAAGAAATCGAAGAGATGACTTCTGCTCATGCAGAGCCTCTATATTTAAACGGAGAGTTAATTGGCTGTATTAAACAGGCTCATGAGACTGATGTTAACTTAAATGCTCATGTTATTTTAGAGAATCTGATCGGTAAGGCTTCAGGTGTGCTTGCTCTCAAAAATTTAGCTCTAAAACATGATATTGATTTAAGTGAAGTTGATTATGTATTAGAATGTTCTGAAGAAGCATGTGGTGATATTAATCAGCGTGGTGGTGGCAACTTTGCTAAAGCAATTGCAGAAATGGCAGGTTGTGTCAATGCAAATGGTTCAGATGTAAGAAGTTTTTGTGCTGCACCTGCTCATGCTGTTGTTAATGCTGCTGCACTTGTTAGAGCAGGAGTTTATGATAACGTAGTAGTAGCTGCCGGTGGTTCAGTTGCCAAATTAGGTATGAATGGTAAAGATCATGTTAAAAAAGATATGCCAATTTTAGAGGATACATTAGGTGGTTTTGCTATTTTAATTTCTAAAAATGATGGAGAAAATCCAATTATTAGAACAGATATTATTGGCCGCCATAAAGTTGGTACTGGTTCTTCACCTCAGGCAGTAATTAGTTCGCTTGTTACTGATCCACTTGATGAACATGACTTAAGCATCAAAGATATTGATAAATATTCTGTGGAAATGCAGAATCCTGAGATTACTAAACCTGCAGGTGCAGGTAATGTGCCTGAATCAAATTACAAGATGATTGCTGCACTTGGAGTAAAAAGAGGAGATCTAGAAAGAAAAGAACTGATGAATTTTGTTGCTGAGCATGGTATGCCAGGATTTGCACCAACTCAGGGACATATTCCTTCTGGAGTACCTTTTGTAGGCCCTGCAGTAAAAATGATTGAAGATGGTCAAATAGAAAAAGCAATGATTATTGGTAAAGGAAGTCTTTTCCTAGGTCGGATGACAAACCAATTTGATGGTGTATCATTTGTAATAGAGAAGAATCAGGGAATAGAGGAAGAAAAAAGAGCAATAGATGACCAAGAAATAAAAAATATGATCGCCGGTGCTATGCGCCAGATGGCAGAGAATCTACTCGGCGAAACCGAGTGAGGTGGATAAAATGACAGAAGAAATTAAAAAAAGGGTGGCTGGAGTTTTCAATCAACTTGCTGAGGCAGTTGAGACCGGAGAGTTTGGAGAAAAGCAAAGAATAGGACTAACTCTTTTAGATAGTGAACATGGTGTTGATGAATTAAAAAAAGCTGCTGAGATTGCTGAAAATAGAAATAGAGATCTTGATGTGACTTTAATAGGGTGTGGCACCAATGAATGTGATTGTCTTGCTGATGCACATCAAGTTATGGATAACATGCTGGAAGAAGATGAAATTGATGCAGCAGTAACATTACATTATAATTTTCCAATGGGAGTATCTACAGTCGGTAGAGTTGTTACCCCGGGAAAAGGAGAAGAAATGTTAATTGCCACTACAACAGGTACTACAGATACAGAAAGAGTTCCTTCAATGCTGAAAAATGCTGTATATGGTATTGCAGCTGCAAAATCTTTAGGGATTGAAGAACCTACAGTTGGTATTCTAAATGTTGAAGGGGCTAGACTTGTAGAAAAAAATCTGCGCCGCCTTGTTGATGGTGGTTATGAAATAAATTTTGTTGAATCAGTAAGAGCAGATGGTGGAGTAGTAATGAGGGGTAATGACCTTTTATTAGGAGTACCAGATGTAATGGTTACAGATACTCTAACTGGTAATATGCTTATGAAAATATTTTCTGCTTATAGTACTGGAGGCCAATATGAAGCAGTTGGTTATGGTTATGGTCCAGGTATTGGTAAAGATTACAATAAACTAATAGGTATTATTTCAAGAGCTTCAGGAGCACCTGTTATTGCAAATGCAATTAAATTTATGGCAGAGGTAAGCCGTGGTAACCTATTAGATATAATGAAAAATGAGATTAAAAAAGCTGAAAAAGCTGGTTTAAAGGATATTATATCAGAATTAAAAGAGAGTAAATCAGCCCCTGCTGCAGAAGAAGTTACTGCACCAGCTAAAAAAGTTACTGGAGAAGAAATAGCAGGAATAGATATTCTTGAAATCGAATCTGCTAAAGAAAGTCTCTGGAAAGAAGATATTTATGCAGAAACAGGAATGGGATGTACAGGTCCAGTAATTTTAGTGGCTGAAGATGATTATGATGAAGCTAAAGAAAAATTATTAGAAATTGGTTTTATCAGTTAGAAGATTTGATTAAATTTTTAGCTGTTAAACTTTAAATAAAGTTTGCCATTTACTTCTCTTATTAAGTTAAGAGTCCTCTCGGCCTTCAAAATTTCCCTCTAATGTTTTATTAATTTATGATGAGTAGTTATAAAAATCATTAGCAATTTTGAGGTCGAGAGGAAAAATATAAGTATAATAAATAATTTCAATTTCAAATTATTTTAAATTTTGATTTTTAGTATATATTTTTTGTTTAATACAAAAGTTATATATTTCACATAATATTCTAAAATAGAAAGAGGTATTATATGATGATTAATAATAAAATGCTTTCTCCAGTAAAAAATGACAATAGATCTGCAGAAGAATTAGTAAAAGAAATAAGAGAAACGGCTGAAGGCTATTTTCGTAGAGGAGAATTTTTCTGTTCTGAAGCAGTTGTCACCACTATCAATAATGCGCTTGGACAGCCTTTTGATCCTGCAGTTGTAAAGATGGCTTCTGGATTTCCAATTGGAGTTGGAAAATCTGGTTGTTTGTGTGGAGCTGTAAGTGGTGGAGTAATGGCTTTAGGTCTTGCTTATGGAAGGGAAGAACCCAATGGAGAAATGCCAAATTCATTCCCAAATAATGCAGCACTTCATGATTATATTATTGAAAAATATGGTTCTACTTGCTGTAGAGTTCTGACAAGAGAATTTGATGATTTTAAATCAAAAGAGAGGGCAGAACACTGTATTCAAATAACTGGAGAAGTTGCAGCTTGGGTTATGCAGAATTTTATTGATAATGGTGTTATTACTGAGGAGGTTTAAAAATGCAGAAACTTATTAAACATACTCCTATACCAATATCTGGGCTGATGCTTGGTTTGGCAGGACTAGGGAATCTTATAGCAGTATATGGAAGTTATTATAAATTAACTGCTGGTTTAATTTCTTCTGCAATAGCCTTAATTATTATTTTAAAATTTCTTTTTGATTTTAATAATTGCAAGTGTGATCTTGAAAATCCAATTATTTCTAGTGTCATTTTAACTTTTCCAATGGCAGTAATGCTGCTTGCTACCTATATAATTCCAATTAATTATAGAGTTGCCCAATATATTTGGTATAGTGGAATAGTTATTCATCTATTAGCTCTTATTTTATTTTCATGTAAATTTCTAATAAATTTCAATATTAAAAAAGTATTCCCAAGTTATTTTATTGTTTATGTTGGTATTGTAGTTGGTAGTCTGACTGCTCCAGCATTTGATAATGTTATTTTAGGTAAAATATTATTCTATTTTGGATTTGTTTCTTATATGATACTTCTGCCGATAGTATTTTATAGAGTATTTAAAATAGGAGAGATCAAAGAGCCAGCAATACCAACCATTTCAATTTTTACAGCTCCAGCTGGATTATGTTTAGCAGGATATATGAGCAGTTTCGCTGACAAAAATATTTTCCTTTTAAGCTGGCTTATTTTTATTACTTTAGTTTCAATAACTGCAGTGATCGCTTATTTGCCTAAAATGCTCAAGTTAAAATTTTATCCTAGCCATTCCGCTTTAACTTTTCCTTTTGTAATTACTGCTGTTGGATTAAAATTAGCCAATAAATATTTAAGTAGTATATATTCCTTAGAAATACTAAAATTTCCAGCTTTAGCTTCTGAAATTATTTCAATCATTATGGTTTCATTTGTATTAATTAAATATTCTACTTATTTATTTAAGCTTAATTCCAATAATTGAAAATAGGTGTTGATTAATCAGTCTAAGATACATATAATTAGGAATGAAGATGACTAATAAATCAATGTATTTAAAAAAATTACTTAGGAGTATTAAGGATGAACAAAAAATATCTAAGACAGATACCTTCAGTAAATGATATACTTTCTGAAGATCTGGCTGAAAAAATAAAAAATAAATTTTCACGAGATGATTTGATTGAAGGAATTCGTAGAGTGACTGACAATATTCGTAGTGAGATACTTTCTGATGAATTCAGAGAAGAAGATTTTAATGTTGATCATCTGCAGACAGAGAATATTCTCTTAGAGGTAGAAGAATACTTAAATAGTATATATCAACCCAAAATGACTGCAGCAATCAATGCAACAGGAGTTATAATACATACTAATCTTGGCCGCTCACTACTTTCTAAAAAAGCAGTAGATGCTGTCAAAGAAGTAGCAGAACATTATTCTACTTTAGAAATTGATAGAGAGAGTGGAGAAAGAGGTCACCGCTATCAGGCTTTACAAGATATTCTAAAAAAATTAACAGGTGCTGAGGCTGCTGTAGTGGTTAATAATAATGCAGGAGCTGTTACAATAGCATTAGCAGCACTTGCAGCAGGTAGAGAAGTTGTAATTTCTAGAGGTGAACTTGTAGAAATTGGTGGTTCATTTAGAGTTCCTGAAGTCATGGAGCAGAGTGGGGCTGATTTAGTAGAAGTTGGAGCTACAAATAAGGTATATTTAAAAGATTATATAAATGCATATAATGAAAAAACTGGTGCTTTTTTAAAAGTTCATACAAGTAATTATAGAATTATGGGCTTTACAGAGATCGTTGATGCTGCTGAATTAACAGAATTTGCTCATAATAAGGATATACCGGTAATTGAAGATTTAGGTAGTGGAATTTTATTTGATCTTCAAGAATATGGTTTGAGTTATGAACCAACTGTTAAAGAATGTATAGAAGATAATATTGATATCGTAACTTTTAGTGGTGATAAATTATTAGGTGGACCTCAGGCTGGTATAATAGTAGGTAAAAAGAAATATATTGAACAAATCGAATATCATCCTTTGATGAGAGCTTTGAGAGTAGATAAATTTACAATAGCTGCACTTGAAGCAACACTTAAACAATATAGGAATTTTGAAAAAGCTATCAAAGAAATACCTACACTTAAAATGCTTACTGAAGATGTATCTGAGGTTAAACATAGAGCAGAAAAACTATTGAATTTGCTTAAAGAAAGTAAGTTTTATAAATTAGAAATTGTAAAAGATACTGCAAAGGTCGGCGGAGGAGCTTATCCGCTAATAGATATTAACACTTTTGTATTAAAAATAGATTCAGATCAGATTTCTGCAGAGAAATTTGCATATAATCTGCGTCAGCAAGATATTCCTATTTTCACTAGAATAAGTGAAGATAGTGTAATCTTAGATATGAAAACTATTCAGGAAAATGAGATTGTTCAACTTGCGGAAATATTGAATGATAATTTCTGGAGGAAAGAAAATGAATGATAAAAATATTATAATTGGAACAGCTGGTCATATCGATCACGGGAAAACTACTTTAATTAAAGCTTTAACAGGTCATGATACTGATCGTTTAGAACAAGAAAAAGAACGAGGTATATCAATAGAACTTGGCTTTACTGATCTTGAGTTAGATTCTGGCCAAACTTTGGGTATTATTGATGTTCCTGGGCATGAACATTTTGTTAAAAACATGCTTGCAGGATCTGCAGGTGTTGATTTAGCATTACTAGTAGTTGCTGCTGATGAGGGTATGATGCCTCAATCAGATGAACATTTATCGATCCTTGATATACTTGGAGTGGAACAAGGAATTGTAGTTATGACAAAAATAGATAAAGTTGAATCAGAATGGCTTGAACTAGTTAAAGAAGATACCAGAGATAAACTTAAAGGATCTTTTTTAGAAAATGCAGCTATTATAGAGGTTTCTGCTGTTGAAGAAAAGGGATTAGATAAATTAATTTCTCAAATAGAAGCAATTATTGAAAATATTCCTGCTAAAAATAGAGAAGATAATGTTTTTTACCCAATAGATAGAGTTTTTTCTTTAAAAGGACACGGTACAATTGTAACAGGTACACTTTTTAAAGGGAGCATTACAGTTGCAGATAAGCTTGAAATTTATCCTGAAGAAGAAGAGATTAGAGTTAGAAGTCTTCAAGTTCATAATAAACAGGTCAAACAGGTAAATGCTGGGCAGAGAGTTGGTATTAATCTTGCAAATATAGAAAAAAGTGAAATCAGTAGAGGTGATGTACTTGCTTCACCTGACTCTTTAATTAAAACAAAATTTTTTGAAGGCCATCTTCATTTACTTGAAGATCTTAAAATTGTTGTTAGTCATGCAGATAGAATAAGGATGCATATAGGTGCACAGGAAGTACTTGGCAGAATTTATTTTTATGATAGGGAACAGCTTTTGCCAGGAGAAGATGCTTATGTACAGTTTAGATTAGAAAATGAAATGGTAGCTCATTTTAAAGAAAGATTTGTGATTCGCAGATATTCTCCTATGCAGACAATTGGTGGTGGCAGAATTCTAAAAATTGATCCTCCACCAAGAAGGAAAAATGAGATTGATGTTGTTTCAGAATTACAAAGATTAGAGAATGCTTCTGATGAAGAAAGAACTGCTCTGTTTATCAAAAATAAAAATAAAGCTTCAGCACAAAAAAGAGACATTTTAAAGAAGACTGGATTATCTGATAAGTCATTAACTAAAGTTTTGACTTTGCTTCAAGAAGAAGAAATTATTATTCAGCTTTCTGCAGGTAGTGAGAGCAGCTGGATTCATACAGAAAAATTAGATAAATTAAAAGAAGAAATTCTTCAGAAACTTAGTGATTATCATAATAAACATCATCTACAGCAAGGTATGAAAAAAGGAGAATTAAGGACTCAACTTGCATTTAAACTCAATAAAAGGGAACTTGATAGAGTTATTGAGATCATGCTGCAAAAAGGACTAATTGAAGAAAATAAAAATCTGATTTCTCTGACTGATTTCAAGGTGATTTTAAATGATAGTGAAAAAGAAATCATGGAGGAAATAATTAAAGAGTATAAAAACAATCTCTTTGCCCCAGATTCTTTACCTGAAATTATCAATCAATTTGAAAATCAAGAAAAAGCAGAAGCTGTATTTGATTATCTCTTATCTGAAGGGGAAATAATCAGATTAAAAGAAGATATATATTTATATAAAACAGCATTAGATAAAGCAAAAGATGAACTTAAAGAATATTTTAAAGAAAATGAAACGATAGAACTTGCAGAATTCAGAGACTTATTAAACAGCACAAGAAAATATGCTTTACCAATACTTGAAAAATTTGATAGAGATAATTTCACAATCAGAGATGGTGATCAAAGAAAATTAAGATAAATTTTAACTTTATTAATATATCACTTTTTTTAATAAAATTATAATTATTTTCTGTTTTCTATTTATTAATTATTTAAATTGTGTTAAAATACTTTTTGGGAGTGGCTGTGTCCATGGTGGACATCCCGGACTTCAAATCCGGCGGCAGGCAGGCGGACCTGTCTGTGGTGGGTTCGATTCCCACACATTCCCGCCAT
>CAZYRX010000061.1:0-11919 GCA_964649895.1 uncultured Halanaerobium sp. | reverse complement strand
AGGCTTTTGTTAATTCAATAGATAAATATGTAGATGCTCATCATTATGGATATGGTAACGACCCAGTAATAAAAGTTGCACCTAAGTGGTTTGGTTTCCGTCATTTAAATAACAGGCTTCATTATGGTGAAAGACAGAGATGGTGGAAATTTAAGATGAAACATCATCTACCAGATAAATTATTTTCTTCATTGATTAAATAATCTGTGTATTTTTTATCACAGTCCATTTTACATTTATAACATTTAAAATTACATAATTGTTTATTTTCTATAAAGAAATCATGCAGATTATTTTTTCTCACAAAAAAATCTAACATTACATTAATATAGTCTTTATTTCTATTGTCTAAAAATGCCATAATCATTTCTAATACCATTGGGTCTTCTTTTCTTGAAGCAAATTTAAGCACATCAATATGTGAATAATTGCGTAATAAATCTGGCCAAACAATAGAAGTCTTTAATGGGTTCTTATCACAAACATATTCTGCTCTTGTTCCTATTAAATCATGAGTAGTATCATTAAAATAAAAACATTCATGCTTTTCTGTGTATAAAATGCAAAGAGGACACATCATGTTAGGAATTATTTTCATACGTAGATGAGGAAAATATTTTTTTATTTCTTTCATTAAAGAAAAGTCATAAATTTTATGAGAAGCTAATGTAAATCCTTTATACCCTAACTTATCTAATTCATGTACATCTTCTATTGTAGATATATTATTTATTATAGAAGCATCTACATTATATCCTTCTTCAGCTAAAATTTTTCCAAAAGTAAATACACTTGTAGTAATATAATTTGGATTTACTTCTTTAACCTTTTGTAGATTTTCTTTCCAGCCTCTTAAAAAATTTACTTTATCAGGAACTATATTAAACAATAAATTAATGTTGTCATAACTAACAGTATTGTTTTTCCATTGATCATAACTTAGATAAAGTTCTAATGAATTAACTTTCTTTTTTAAAAACTCTAATTCATTATATATTATAGAAGAATATCCTACTGCTATATTTAACTTTTCCATAGAAAGCCTTTCTTTACTTCTTCTTTTCTTTCAAATTTTGGAAAGTTTTGAAGCTCATAAAGTTCTTTAGAAATATTATATGCTCTCTCTATATTTTCATATACAGAAAAATTTGCAAATTCAGGAGCAAAAACTGTATCAAGCCTGTCTATTAGCCTATT
Organism: uncultured Halanaerobium sp.; assembly: GCA_964649895.1. Classification (GTDB taxonomy): domain Bacteria; phylum Bacillota; class Halanaerobiia; order Halanaerobiales; family Halanaerobiaceae; genus Halanaerobium. Next base: position 10,722 of record CAZYRX010000061.1, on the reverse strand, counting down.
CTGTAATAACTCATATACTTCTTTACGTTTTTCTTTTAAGTTAGAATAAGCCATAAACCAAAGAGAAAATTTGTCATTATTTAAACAAAATAATTCTTCATAATTTTCTACTATCTTTCCCCCCATAATACCATTTTCATATAATGGTATTTGAATAATAGCTTTCTTAAAATTTTTTTTCATGCTTTTAAGTATATCTATTGATTTAGGAGAACTATCTATTTCTGCGTATAATTCTATATCATAATAATTATCAAAAGTATATTCATTTATATCTGACATTACATATAAACTTATTTTTCTAAATTTTTTATCCACAGCTTTTTGTAACAAATTATTTAGTTGTTTATTGGTTAAAGCCAAATCATCTCTGCAATAAATTTCATTTAATAATTCTTTTTTTGAACCCAAACAATATTCACAGCCTTTGTGCCGTATTGTGCAGTTTCTTCCAGTAATTATCATAGGTAAAGAAAAATCTTCTGTGTCCCCTTCAAAATTTTTATTTTCAAAATTTTCTTTATACGTAGGGAACCATTCTAAAGAAAAGTCTATTTTGTCTAAATCTTCTTGCTTTATGATCCATCTTTTAAAAGAATACTTCTTGGTTATTAGGTTATATATATTTTCAGTTTTTTCCCCTTCAATAAATTGTTTTATTGATAATTCACTATCTCCATAAAATATCCCATCTACTAAAAACCTATTAAGTATTTCTTCCTGCTTAATTTGAGTATATAATCCGCCTAAATAAATTTCAGATTTTCTATTGTTTTCTTTTATAAAAGATATTAATAAAATAACTTCATATAAAGAAGTGAACCAATTAAGTTCTATAATAAAATATTTAAATTGTTGAATATCTTTTTTAGTTACTTCGTAAGAATACTTACCTAATACATAATCTTCATAACTAGTAAATAACCATGCTAAAGGAGCAGAAAAACCTTCGTAATAATCAATTTTTGTAGTAGGTATTATTACTAAAACATTTCTCATACCATAAGAACCTTTAAGTCATGAAGTATCATATAATAAAATTCAATACTTTCTTCTATATTATTTATATCACTATAATGCACAATACGGTTAAGAAATTTAACACTTTCAGTCTTTTTGTTCATAATAGTTAACTCTGCTATCTTCCTTCCATCTTTTTCAAATCTATAGATATGCCAATCAAAGTATGCATAACGTAATTTTGATCTCACTTCATAATAAAATTCTTCGTCTGTATCTTCCCACATAATATACGTAGTTAAAGCATCTCTATGCCCTGAGCAGGACATTACAGTAGTAACATATTTACTATAATTATTTACTAACTCTTGTATTTCAAAATCTATATATATTTCGCCAGTGGACCAAAGTTTATGCCAATAACCAGCAAGATATTTTTCATATGTATTTGAAAAAGAAAGTCTTTCTAATTCTTTACTTATTAAGTTTGAATATTCTGTTAAGTCTTTATTTTTGCTATGTTCATAAAAATTTTTTATATTTTCACAAGTGTTTATTTTAATACAAGATTTCTTACACCAGTAATATGCCTCTAAATCTTTTACTAAAGGAACAGTTCCACAAGATATAGCTTCTTTTAAGGCTACATTAAAAGCCTCACCAGTAGACAATGAAAAATAAAACTTATATTTATTTAAATTAGCTGCTAATTCTTTCTCATCAGTAATAGCAGGTAGAAATGTTATATTTTTTAATTTTTTGATTTCTTCTTTATATGTAATGAACTCATTTAATTCTATATCTTTATTAGTCCAGTATTCTTTACATATTGGTCCTTGAAGAACTACAGGGATATTATATTCTTCTAATTTTTTTAATTCTTCTAAAGGAAGTTTATCTGGTATTATTCTTCCATGATAATATAAAATGTTTTCTCTTTCGTTCCAAGGTATATTGTTAGAAAAAATTTTCCTATTAATAGGAAATTCTAATAAAACAGTATATACTAATCTTCCTATATGATCTAATATAAGAACATTACTTGTAATAACTTTTTTTACTTTATCTCTATTTTTTTCCACATTCCAATTTACTTCTCCCTGTTGCAATACAATTACTTTATCTTCTAATAAATCGAAATCTTCATCAAAAGGTTCTATTACAACATTGTCTTCATGAGATAAAACTTGTGACTGTAATAATAAGTAATAATATTTTTTTATTACTCCGTTGCTTTTATTTAATACCATATTACTTCATTTATTTTCTTTCTTGCTTCAAAATACTCTTCGAATAATTTATAATTTTTTTCTATTATAGTTTCAATTTCCTTTTCTGAATAATCTTTAATCTGTTGGCTTTCTAAACTCAACCAGCTTTTATAAAAAGGAGAAATAAGAAATACATTTCTTTTATTTTTCATATAAAATAATACTTCAATAGGAAATCTATATTTTACAAAACTTAATAAATTATTAGTTGCATTTAATTCATCTTCTATATAAATAACTGGATGACTATGGACAATTATGTTATCATAAATCATTTTAATAAGCTTTTCATATTGTTCTACTTGATTAATTTTTTTAAGGCCAGAGTAAAAAACCAAATAATTTAATTCTGTAAATTTATTCATATTTTCTATATCTGAAAACTCTATCTCTTCAATAGGATTTAACACAGTGATTTTATTATCATTACTATTGTTATTTCCTAATTTAATTTTTTCTGATAAGGGATATATTAATTCGTATTTATTTATTCCTATATTATCTAAAAACTGTTTGTCTTTAACATCTAAAACAAATACTTTTTTAACAAAATTACTTTCTAAATAAGAAACAAAATCATATGTTATATAATCTAATACTAAAAACACATTCTTTTGCAAACTTACTAATAATTTTAATTCTTCTAAAGTAGGGTTAGCTATAAATATATCACTTTGTATAGGAAGAATAGTATCTATAGAAAAATCTTTTATAAAAATATAATCTTCAAATACTATATCTTCATAAAAGAAAAGTTTATCTAATACACTATACTGTTCTGTTTTCAGTAAAACCATTACTTATCCTCTTTATGGTGAATTGCATCGTAAAAATGTCTACTTATATTAAAAGCAGGAGGTGTTGCAGCTAAAATTCTCTCTGCTTTTTCTATTAATTTTTTTGTGCTGTAAATCATTCTTTTAGTTGTCATTCCTATTCCTATTATTTCATTGACTTCATTTATATAGAATTTTGTTTGATGAACATCTTCTTTTGTCATTTTGTTTTCTTCAACCATGTTAAATTCTTCAATCATTCTAAGCCAATTATCTATAAGCAAATTAATCTTTTTAACAATATCTATTAATATAGCTGATGGGTTTCTTATTTCTAAAGCATTAATTATAGTTCCAAAATATCTTTTACTTGCTGAAACAAATTCATCAAAAGGTTCAGGTTTTTTATCTTCTATGCCTCTTTCTATATCCATTACAAGATCATTAATAAATTTTCCTAAAAATGCTTTAAAACTGAAATCATCAGTAAAATCATTTATTTCAGATTCATATAAATCTATATTTTTATAAAGTTCTCCGGTAACTTCTTCAAAACTCAATTTCTCATTCATACACTTTCTCCCTCTTCTAATAATAATTTAATTTGTGAAGCTTTTCTCATTTGTAAAGGGTCTCCATTATCAAGAGTATCTAAAAAATAATTTATAAGACCTATCTCCTGTATACTTTCTACAATGGCTAATGATTTTGCATATAACATTCTACATACAGTAGGTGAATTAACAAATGGATCTCCTGTGCTTTCTAAATTAGACCCAAGACAAGCAGCAGAGCATATTTCATTTATAGGACAAGAATGACAAGGAGACATAGAACGAGAGCTAACTGAATTAGTAGCAATATAAAATTCTACATTGTTAGGAATAAAATCATATGTTCCATCTTTGTCAAGCTCTAACTTTCCTGCTGATAAGTAATCATAAGAAAGTCTATGACATGGATTTATAGTAAGATCATTTAATTGTATTTGTAAAACGCTTTGTAATGAACATCCAAGTCCTCTTCCAGTAGTAGAAAATACATTAGAGGATAAATTAAAGATTTGTGTATTCTGTATAAAATGTAAAAATCCATCTTCTTTCATATCAAAAGCCTTAAACATATAATGTATAATAAATTTTATTAAATAATAAAAAGATTTCACTTGTTTCTCATTCCATTCTGCATTTCTTACTTCTAATAAATATAAACCTTTATCTACATTTTCAATGAACCATAAAAAATTATCTATCCAATATTCTATATTATTAGAATATACCATAGGATGAAAACCATAACTAAATTTTTCTTTATTATCTAATAAGTTTCCATAAAAAGTCTCTGTATAATTAGTTTCATCTTTATGAGCCCTATTCTCATTGTCCATAAAAGGGCCATCTATAGAAGCAGAAACTCCTAATTCAATATCTAATTCAGAAAATTTTTTCCTATAGTGTTCAAAGTTTTTTAAAATATTTTGTCTTTGATCTTTTAAAAAAGACATATTAGTAGGAATAAAAACTCCTTCCGTTCTTTTAGCGGGATCAAGCTTTTTTTCATATGTATAAATAATATCCATTATTTCCCATATATAAGGTATCATAAAAGATTCACCGGAAAATAAATCAATATCGACATACATATTATTTTTAACAATGAAGTTCATTATTTTTTCTACATTTTTTAACACATCTTTTTTTGTAACTGGCTTGTTATGATATAACTCTTTTCCATATCTTTTATAATAACAATAAGTGCAGTCCAAGTCACAAGCATATCCTAATGCCAGTTCTATAGAATTATAATTATGAAGAACTGTTTTTTCTCTATTTGAATTTCTAAAATTATAGAAAAATGTTTTTTCTAAAAAAGCTTTAAAAAAATCAGCATTTTCTTTATTATATTTTTGTCTGTCTGCCATGGCCAACCTTCTTTTCTTTTATTCTCTCTCTCCAAAATGCATAATCTTTTTCGTTTTCAAATTCTTTATCCATTTGTTCTAAAAAATTAAAATAATGATGTATATCATCTGGAGTATGAATAACAGTATTTTCAACAAATCGTAATAAATCTTTAAATGTTTTCATAAGTTCCATATGATTATGTTTATATAAATATTTTACTTCTTTTATTCTTTTATCTAAATTCAAAACAATTCTCCATATTTTTTTACTGTATACTCGAACATTCCATTTCCATACATTCTATAAATGCTTAAATTATTTGGAAATAATGACCCTTGAAGAAATTGATTATGCACCCAGCAAGTAGATTTAAGAGCTATAAAAGCTGCAAACAATTTAACCATACTTTCGTCTTTTTTATATATGTCATTTAATTGATCTGCTTCAGATAAAATTTTAATAGTAGAATATGCTATATCAAAACGTAATGAAACATTATTTGCATAAGTGCTTAATGTATAACTCAATCGCTTTTTATTATACTCATCTCTATATTCAGATATAACAGGTTTAGTTAACTCCCAATATTTATTTGGATCAAAATCTACTATTCTTTTTCCTTCAGCCCAATCAGTTAACTCTTCAGAGTTTTCTAAATATTCTTTATAGTTATACCAAAAGGATGAATGACATCCATGAGTTGTTCCATCTGGATCTAACGCTAACATAGAAACACCAGCAGAGCAAGAAAAGGTTTCTGCTGAAGAGTATTTATTAATTTGTTTTTCTACATTTAATATTTCTCTCAATCTAAAATAATATTGATCTCCTTGGATAAAATCATATTTAGTTTTTTTAAGATTTTCTAATGTTTTATGATAAAGAAAATAATTTATTCCATCTTCTTTTGTATATGAACCAGGTAATGCGAGAGTAGGTAAAGTAAATAAACCTATTTGCATATTTTCTGGCCATCTTAATCCTTTTTCGTAAGTAGTTTGTAAAAAGATGAATGAATCTAAATACTTTTCTAATTCTTCTGGATGCTCAGCGAACTTTTTATATTCATCTTCTGTGTTAGTAGATTTAATTTGAATAAATATATTTACGTCTGGCACCTGATACGATACTTCATTAAGTTTTTTTATATTTTCTATAATTCTTTTATAGACATCTTCCCCTCTATTATGGTTTGTTGTTTCTTCATCTCCATCTATAGAAATTTGTAAACTATAAGTAATTTTTCTATTAAGCTTTTTAGAAATCTTTTGAAGGTTTTTTAATAAAAAAATATGTGGTTCTATGACAGTAAAATTAGAAGAAGTAGAAATAAAATCTAATTTTGGGAAAGTAACAAAATAATCTTCAAGTTTTTTAAAGTCTTCAAATCCTAAAGAAGGTTCTCCACCCCATAAACTTAAATTTGTTAATTCTTCTCCGAACTCTTCTTTGAGTAATTCTAAATGTTTACCACTTTGTATATCATCTTTCCAATATTTATTAATATCTTTTAATATCTTATTTTTTGGTATATAACAATATACACAATCTAAATTACATATTGAAGATTGTGGAGTTTCAACTGCAACATAATTTTTCATAAAATTTCCTTCTTTTTTTAATTATTTAAATCAACTGTGCTACATACAGTAGTAAATCTAACTGAATGAAGATTATTGTGTCTAGAAGTATATTCTGATCCTTTATTTGAAGAATAATGACCAGAACAATTTGTTTGAGTGCTTAAACTTCCTTGATGATTAGAATATTGAGAAGTATGTCTTGTGCTGTTATATGTTCCATGACGTGATGAATAACGTGTATTATATTTATTATCATAACGAATAGAGCAAGAACCCCATCCCCACCTATCATCATATCTATTTAAATCATACCTAGAACCGTTATAATTATCATATTTTCCAGAGTAAATAGTTGTATATCTAGTTGTATACTTTGTATTATACCTACTTGTATCAAGAACAGAATAGTATGTTCCATATCTTGCTCCAAGATATCCATCTCTTTGTGTGGAATAGTTACTTATTCTTTCTGAATCATATCTCGAAGTATTATATGTTGCTTTTTCATTAAAGCAAGCTCCTAAATATCCTTGTAAATAATCAGTATTATCTTTTACTTCTTGTATTGGATCTGGTTGTAATTCATCAGAAGCATTAACTGTGTTACTCCAAGTAAATCCTGCATTGGCAAGTGCTTGGATTTCTGATAATGAAAGAGCAGTATTATAAATTCTTATATCGTCTATAAAACCATCAAAATAACCAGAAGTATATCCTTCACCTATAATAATATCACTAGTCGAAGTGCTTCCTACAAATTCAGCAGCAGTTGCAGAAGTATCTTCTGAACCATTTATATACCAAGTTATAGTTGTTCCAGATGCAACTGCACAAGCATGAAACCAACTCCCTATAGATATAGTAGAAGAATTAAGGCTTGCATATGGCGAAGCACTAGTTCCAGCAGTTCCTCTATAAATGTTTAAAGTATTACTTGTTTCTAAGTTTATAGTAAATTCCCCTCCATAAGCTTTATTAATTAATGTAGTTCTCGGAACAAGAGATTTTACATATAACCAAAAACTTATAGTTAGATCACCTGAAACTTGTAAACTAGAACTATTAGGAACAACTATTCTTTGATCTACTCCATTAAATTCATATGCGCCATTTCCTAATTTAGAATTTATTGTCCATTTTGGAGTAGTAGTTAATGATAATGTTGCATGATTACTATTTCCAGAACTATCATTTATTGTTCCAGTTCTTGAGGTAGAGGTGAATGGTGTCATGTGATCTTTTTTTTCTATTTGTGGGCAACACCATTCAAATACTTCTGTTGTGTTATAATGTCCCACATCTAAAAAATGATAATTAGAATTATTGTCATGATAAGCAGTTACCCAAAATCTTTTCCAAGAATAACTTAATTCGCTCAAAGATAAATTTGTGCTATCATGTCTATCACATATATCAAATTCCATATCCGTTGGTTCTGTTTGGCCAGACACTTTTCGTAAATAAATAGAAAAAGTATAAGTATTCCCATAATATAGAGTTCCTATATCTGTGCCATCTGTTACTCCAAATCTTAATTTACCTTCTTTCCTATATACATCGTAAGTTGTTCCACCAAATGGATCTGTTGCCCCTGACTGTATAGTTCCATCTCCTCCGTAATTGCCATTTAATAAACTACTCCAGTTAGCATAAAATTCATTTTCTGTAGGTTCTTGGAAATCATCGAATGTATAATGTAATACTTGTGCCATTTTTCCCTCTTTACTTAATTATTATACGTATCATGATATGTAACATGTCTACCATTATTAGTCCCAGTATAATACCCACCATTATTTGTATTATAATTTCCGCCATAAATTGAAGAATGTTGGTCACTGCATAAAGAACTATATAATGATGAGTTTACAGAAGAATTATGAGATGAATTTTCTCCATTATTATATGTAGTATGTAATGCTGAATGATATGAAGTTATATATCCCCTACAATAATTTTCTGATTTAATTTGATCTAAATAATCTTGTAAATCACTATACACATCATCTATAATTTTTACTCCTTGAGCTGAAGCATCCAATGAAGGAGTAGACACTTTTGATACAGTAGGATTTTTATCCAAAATAGAACTTTTTAATGTGCCTAAATTTCCTTCTATTTCATCTATAGCAGCATTTAATATTTCTGTATCTACAGCTATAGAAGTTGACCAAGTAAATGCCATTCATGTTACCTTAATTTTATACAATAATTTTTATCTATATTTCTTATAACAAATTTTTTATCTTCTTTCTCTGTAGCAAATTGCTCAAAAGGCGTAAAAAAATTAATTATAATTATCTCTTTACATAGAGAAGAAGAGAATAATTTTTCTTCTAATACTTCTTTATTGTTATATATGAATTCATAATCTTCTAATGATTTTGTTACAAATAATATTTTTTCATGATCTAAACTAGAAGTTAAATCTTCTGTATAAAAATACCAATCTTTTTCATTAAAGTATTCTTCATTTATTATATTAGATGGATTTTCATATACAAACCTGATATCATGATAGTCAAAAAAAATGTTAAAATCATCTAAATAATATTCTCCAAGATACATAATTCTTTTGAAGTCATCTTTTAAATATTCTTTATACCAATCTTTAATAAAAATAAAAAATGTGGTTGAGTTTCCATTTTTAGCAAATTCTTCTTTACCTAATAACAAAAATCTTTCATCAAACAAAGCAGCTTCTATATTTTTTTGTGCTGGATCTATTTTACTTGAAGCATTTTTTATATCTAATTCAATATCTTCTTCAACTATTTTGTTTAAATTAAATTTCTCTACGTTATCGGAAATAAAACAGGTTCTATTGTTTCTAGTAATATCAAATTTCATTATATTTTCACCCACACTCTGGATAATTCCTTAGTATTTTTGTCTTCTATTACCTTTCCAATTATATTTCCAAAAAACAATTTTTCCCAAAATCTTGCTTTTACTGCTATCCCGTTTTTTCCAGAAACAAGTAAATCACCAATTTTTACTTTTTGCTTTACTTTAACCAATACTTTTCCTGATATACCAATAGGAACTTTCTGTTCACTGCTTTCAGCACCAAGAGCAAAGCCAAATGTATCTGAATGAATACCTATAACACATTTATCATTTCTTTTTTTAGATTTAATCAATCCTTCACTTGTCATAGACATTACTTCGCCAGGTTCACTATTTTCTTTAAAAAGCATAAATTCTGCTAAGTCATTCCAAACCGCATTATATATTTTTGTAGCGTAAAGATACCCATCATAATTTAATCTAGTAGTATTAGTAGGATCAGTAGTTCCACTATATAAATTACCAGCTGCTTTTGTAGTTCCAGTAATATTAATATAACTCGATGCTTCTAATCCTGTTCCAGAAACTGTGCTTGAAGCTGTAATAGAAGTGCAAGAAAGAGAACTACTAGAAGTAATAGCGCCAGAAGAAATAGTTCCAACAGAAATATTTCCAGCAGAAAAACCACCACTGCCATCCCTTATTACTAATCTGTCAGCTGTATTTAAATTAGTAGCACCATGCACACTGTAAGAAGTTGTATGCAATGTGAGTTCTGATTCTGTATAACTTTCTCCTGGGGTATTTCTAAATACTATAAGTGTATAATCTCCTGCTTCAAAAGTTCCAGAAACTACTTCAAACTCTTTAGTAGTAGAATTAATAGTATAATCTGTTCCTTCTTCCATTAAATAAGTTAATGTTTTTTCTGTAGTCCCGCCATCTTCTACTATTACTGCCGGCCCGTATAAAAAGACTGCATCATTTGTTGGGTTATATTCTATAGTAGGATCTATAACAGTGGAGCTTGTTGCTAGAGTTATTACTTCCCTCATAGTAGAAACAGTGTAACTACTTGTGGAAATAGCATCTATTTGAGATTGGAAACTTTCTAATTCAGATGTAGTAACTGTGCTAACTGCTAAGCTTCCAGAAATATCAGAAGTAATTACTCTGCTAGCCGTAAAACTATCTAGTCCTACATCGGAAGCAGTAACAGAATGAGGGTTTCCACTTGTAACATTTGAGTGAGTATATGCAGAATTTGCATTAGCTGAGCCACCACCATCCCAGGTAACAGCTCCCCTAAACTCCCAATCATTACTACTATGTAAATTTCTTGCTGTCCAATAATCTGTTGAAGAACTTCTTCTCCATAATGTTATATAATCTGAACCAGCACCAGTAGTAGATGGGCTTCCATCCCCATTATATTCAA
>CAZYRX010000060.1:0-12058 GCA_964649895.1 uncultured Halanaerobium sp. | reverse complement strand
TTTTTGATGCGACGCTTATTATCTTATCAATACCCCTTTGCTTTGTCAAGGGAAAAATAAAATGATTTAATCATTAGCTAAAAATATGTGAAAGTGAAAGGTAAAGACGAAATATTCTAAGTTTTTAATAAAAAAATAGTTCTCTTAAAATCTCCAATTAAGACTTCAAGAGAACTATATATATGATTACTCTTTGTCATCATTTGCAAAATAATTTCTAAGAGCTGGATTATTAAACAATACTGTAAATGATGAAAAATCTTCAGATATCATTATTTCTTCTGATTTGAATAGAGTCTCTGATATTTCTTCCGATAGAGTCTTTGAAATTTCTTTTGATTTGGAATCATTCATTGATAACACCTCAAAATTATTTAGCTTTATTTTTTATTATATCTTTATTAATAATTAAATTAAAATAAATTTAATCATCATCGTCATCATCATCATCATCGTCATCATCATCACTATCTCTATCATCATCACTATCTCTATCATCGTCGTCATCTCTATCATCATCGTCATCATCATCACTATCTCTATCATCGTCGTCATCTCTATCATCATCGTCATCATCATCATCATTTCTATCATCATCGTCGTTATCTCTATCATCGTCGTTATCTCTATCATCGTTATCATCGTTATCTCTATCATCATCATTTCTATCATCGTTATCATCGTTATCTCTGTCATCGTCATTTCTATCATCATCGTTATCATTGTCTCTGTCATCATCAGATAAATCATCTAATCCATCAAATTGAATGTTAATTTCATTAAAATCGCTATTTTGATTTAAAACTTCTGATATCTGATCTAAACTTACACCTTCATCATAATGTAATTCAATAGCTTCATCCATAATTTCTTCTTTTTCTTGATTAGTGAGATTTTCTGAATTATCTATTTTTTGAATAATTTCATTAAAATCTGAACCATTCTGAGCAGTAATGATTTGACTTGGCAGCATAACTGCAATTATAAGCATAAAGGTAAGCAGCATTGAAAAATACTTTTTAAAATCATTTTTCATCATCTTATATCCCCCTTTTGAATATGAATTTGTTTAATCATATTATAATACTCAAGTTTATAATAGTAAATATATTACATGATTAAAATAAAAACTGTACCTAAAAAGGCACAGTTCTATTTTATAATATATCATTATTCTTTTTCTTTTATTCTAATATCACCTTATATTATTCTTCAGGATTTTTTTCATCTTCTTTTTTGATTTCTATCTCTTTTCCACTTTCAATATCAGAGTTACTATCTCCACTATTTTCTGTTTCTTTATCTATTTCTTCATCTTCTTCACTTATTTCATCTTCATTTATTTTAGCAAGAGATACTACCCTGTCATCTTCACCGACATTAATTATTTTTACTCCAATAGTATTCCTACTTGTTTCTGATATCTCAGATGCCTTTACTCTTATAATTATTCCATCTAATGTTATAACCATCATTTCTATATCTTCATTGACTATCTGAGCTGATGCTAATGGTCCATTTTTATCAGTAATATTTGCAGTTAATATACCTTTACCACCTCTATTTTGAATTCTGTACTCAGAAAGTGGAGTTCTTTTACCATAACCTTTTTCAGTTATAACAAGCAATTGCTTCCCTTCAGAATCAATCCCCATATCTATTACCTGATCACCCTCAGCTAATCTTATACCTCTCACACCATATGAATTTCTTCCTACAGATCTCACATCTGATTCATTAAAGTGAATTGCCTTTGCCTGCTGGGTGATTAAAATTATATTTTCATCTTCCTCAATTACTCTAACTCCTATTAACTCATCTTCTTCTCTTAAATTAATACCTATCAAACCGGTATAATTAGTATCATATTCTTCTAATGATGTCTTTTTAATTAAACCATTTTTTGTTGCCATGATCAGATAGCAATCTTCAGGAAACTCTTTAACAGGGATTACTGCTGTAATTCTCTCATCAGACTGTAGTTCAAGTAAATTCACTATATTTGTTCCTCGTGCCTGACGACCCGCTTCGGGTATTTGGAATCCTTTGAGTCTATAAACTCGTCCCTGATTTGTAAAGAAGAGGAATTTATAATGAGTAGTTGTAGTAAAGATATTCTCCACAAAATCTTCTTCTTTAGTTTTTATACCAATTACTCCTTTACCACCACGTCGCTGACTTTTATATAAATCTAAAGGCATTCTCTTTATATAACCTTCTTTTGTCATTGTAATTACAATCTGTTCTTCTTTAATTAAATCCTCTATTTCTAAATCAGTAACACCTGCTTCAATAGAAGTTTTTCTCTCATCACTATATTTGTTTTTGAGATTAATTATCTCTTCTTTTATAATTTCCAATAATTTTGCTTCATCAGTTAAAATAGAACGATAATAAGCTATTTTTTCCTGTAGTTCATTATATTCTTTTTCTATTTTATCTCTTTCGAGGCCCGTAAGACTCTGCAGCCTCATTTTTAAAATGGCATCTGCCTGTGTCTCAGATAGCTCATAGACATCCATTAAATTAATCCTTGCAGATTCCACATCTTCCGCAGATTTAATCATTTCTACAATCTCATCGATATTTGCAAGAGCAATTTTGTATCCCTCTAAAATATGGGCTCTATCTAATGCTTTGTCAAGATCATACTGAGTTCTTCTGGTAATTACCTCTTTTTGATGTTCTAAATAATGTTCTAAGATTTCTTTTAAAGCCAATACTTTAGGTTCTTTATTTACAAGGGCTATCATGATTATACTAAAAGTAATCTGCAGTCTGCTGTTTTTATATAATTGATTTAAAACTACTGTAGGTGTTGCTTCCCTTTTTAATTCAATTACTATTCTCATTCCATCTCTATCAGATTCATCTCTAATATCAGAAATAGCTTCTATTTTTTCATTTTTAACAAGATCAGCTATTTTTTTGATAAGACGAGCCTTATTTACCTTATAGGGAAGTTCATCTACAATGATTTGCTTTCTATTACTGGATAAATCTTCTATTCTTGTTTTTGCTCTAACTGTTAATTTTCCTCTACCATTTTTATAAGCCCTATAAATACTTCCTTTTCCCATAATTGAACCCCCAGTAGGGAAATCAGGACCTTTAATAATTTTCATTAAATCTTTAGTATTAATATCTGGATTTTCTATTAACTCTATTACTCCATCTATTACTTCTCCAAGATTATGAGGAGGTATACTTGTTGACATACCTACAGCTATACCAGAACTCCCATTTACAAGTAGGTTTGGAAATCTAGCTGGCAGAACTTCTGGTTCTTCTAAAGAATCATCAAAATTAGCTGTAAAATCAACCGTATTTTTATTAATATCTGTAAGCAGTTCCTGAGAAATTGGAGACATTCTTGCTTCAGTATAACGCATGGCTGCAGCAGAGTCACCATCAACAGAACCAAAGTTTCCATGTCCATCAATTAATGGATAACGATAAGAAAAATCTTGAGCCATTCTTACCATAGTATCATAAACAGCTGTATCTCCATGTGGATGGTATTTACCCAATACCTCACCAACAATACGGGCTGATTTTTTATGCGGCTTGTTTGGAGTCATTCCTAAATCGTTAAGAGCAAATAATATTCTTCTATGAACTGGTTTTAATCCATCTCTAACATCTGGTAAGGCTCTACCAACAATTACACTCATTGCATAATCAAGATATGAGCCCCTCATTTCTTTATCTATATCAATTTTCTTAACACGTGCTGCTTTTTGTTCCAAAATATTTCACCAACCTTTATCAATTTATAAAATTAAATATCAAGATTTTTAACTTTGCGGGCATTTTCTTGAATAAAATTACGTCTTGGAGCTACTTTATCTCCCATTAAAATAGAGAATGTTTCATCAGCCATGATTGCATCTTCGATACTTACCTGAAGTAAAATTCTATTTTCGGGATCCATGGTTGTATCCCAGAGCTGATTAGGATTCATTTCTCCAAGTCCTTTATATCTCTGTAGAGAAACTCTATCTTTGCCTATCTCTTCTAATAGTTCTTCAAGTGCTTTGTCATTATATACATAGTCTTCTCGTCTGCCCTTTTTAACCTTGTATAAAGGCGGTTGTGCAATATAAATATTTCCATTTTCGAGCAGCGGCCTCATATAGCGATAGAAAAATGTTAAAAGTAAAGTTCTAATATGAGCACCATCTACATCAGCATCTGTCATAATTATGATTCTATCATAACGAAGATTATTTAAATCAAATTCTTCAGAAACTCCTGTACCTATTGCAGTAATCAGAGCTCTAATCTCATCATTATTTAATATTTTATTTAAACGTGATTTTTCAACATTTAATATCTTACCTTTTAAAGGTAAGATAGCCTGAAATTCTCTATCTCTTCCCTGTTTTGCAGAACCTCCAGCAGAATCTCCCTCAACTATATAAACTTCTGTATCTTCTGCCTGACGTTTTGCACAATCTGCAAGTTTACCCGGCAGTGCGGTTGAAGTAAGGGCACTTTTTCTTCTTGTCAAATCTCTAGCTTTACGGGCAGCTTTTCTTGCTCTAGCTGCATTTAAAGCCTTATCAACAATCGCTTTCGCTATTTTAGGATTTTCTTCAAGATAAGTTTTTAAAAATGAAGAAACAGAAGAATCAACAAATCCTCTTATTTCACTGTTTCCTAATTTAGTTTTAGTCTGGCCTTCAAATTGTGGATCTGCAAGTTTAACACTTATTATAGCTGTCATACCTTCTCTGATATCCTGACCTTTTAAATTTTCATCATCATCTTTTAATATATCTTTTTTACGAGCATAATCATTAAAAGTTCTGGTTATTGCAGATTTAAATCCACTTAAATGAGTTCCACCTTCTTTTGTATTTATATTATTTGCAAAAGTAAAAATAGAGCTGTTATACCCCTGATGATACTGGATAGCAACTTCTAATGAACCTTCTTCAGCCTCTGATTCTATATAGATAGGATCTGAATAAAGAGGTTTTTTACTTTGATTTAAGTATTTAACAAAAGAAACTAGACCACCATCAAAATGAAATTCATCTTCTTTATTTTCATCTGTTCTGCTGTCAATTATTTTGATAGTTGTTCCTTTGTTTAAAAATGCTAATTCTTTTAAGCGCTGAGCTAATACCCTATATTCAAAATCTATTTCCTCAAAAATTAAAGGATCAGGTTTAAATTCAATAGTTGTACCTGTTCTATCAGTATCACAGCTCCCTATAACCTGAAGTTCATGCTGTGGTACTCCTCTTTCATATTTCTGCTTATATACTTTTCCATCTTTCCAGGCAATCTCTACTTCCATCCATTCAGTAAGGGCATTTACAACTGAAATACCAACCCCATGTAAACCACCAGAAACTTTGTATCCTTCTCCTCCAAATTTACCACCTGCATGGAGGGTTGTCATTACTACTTCTACAGCTGGTTTATCAACTTTAGGATGAATTTCAACTGGAATACCACGACCATTATCTTTAACTTTTATTACATTACCTGGTTTTACTTCAACAAGTATATCTGTACAATATCCAGCCATTGCTTCATCAATACTATTATCTACAACCTCATAAACAAGATGATGCAGACCTTCAATACTTGTAGAGCCAATATACATTCCCGGTCTTTTTCTAACTGCCTCTAATCCCTCTAATACCTGAATATGTTCTGCTTCATAATTACTTCTCTCATTAATATCCATCAATATCCCCCATTTTCTTCTATAAATCTGTCAACTCTTTTTGCAAGTGTCTTGGATGAGATCATTGAAAGATAAATTGTCTCTCCTGTCAAGACAAACGAACGGGGATCTCCCCCTGAAAAATCGACTATAAAACCTTCTTCATCTGAAATTTTCATAAATTCCTGGGTAATTTTAGAAGAAGTTGTGTTTTCTAAATCACCAATTAAAACTACTTCCTTGGAAGGAATCATATTACCATCACCAAGATGTAAAAACATAAATATAACTCACCCTCTTCTCTTAATTATACCATTTTTGACCTGATATATGTTATAGGAGTTATTTTTTAATCCGGATAAATTTTCTCCATCTGTTGCTGTAATTATAGTTTGAATTTTATTTGCTATAATATCAATTAAAGCTTTTCTTCTTAAACTATCTAATTCAGAAAAAACATCATCTAAAAGCAGAACAGGATATTCTCCGGTCTCGGATTTCATGAATTCCAGTTCTGCCAGTTTCAAGGCCAGAGCAGCAGTACGCTGCTGACCCTGTGATCCATATTTTCTTAAATCCATATCATTTACTTTTAAAATGAGATCATCCCTATGTGGACCAATTACTGTATAACCTCTATTAATTTCTCTTTCTCTATTTTTTTCTAAATTTTTTTTAAATAATTCTCTTAATTCTGCTTCTGCCAATTTTTCAGAAAAACCTTCAAGGCTGATCTCATAATTAATTTCTAGATTTTCTTTACCTTCAGTTATCTGTCTATGCGAAAGGCGTGCCAGTATTTTAAGTTTATCGACAACCTCAATTCTTTTTAAAATAATTTTAGAACCAGCAGCAGACAGCTGTTCATCCCAAACTGCAAGCATATTTTTATCATTTGTTCTTCCATCTCTTATATTTTTCAATAAATTATTTCTTTGTTTTAAAATATGTTCATATTTAGAGAGTAAATGATTGTAATATCTGCTCACCTGAGAGATCTCTAAATTTATAAATTTCCGCCTATAAGATGGTCCTTCTTTTACCAGTTTTAAATCTTCTGGTGAAAATAAAACAGCATTAAGATAACCAATTACTTCTTTTACCTTAGTAAGAGGATTATCATTAAGTTCTACTTTCCTGCCGCTTTTATCAAGCCGCATGGCCAACTTTATTTTTCCTTCTCTTCTTTCCAATAATATTTGTACCAATGCTTCCTCTTTATCCCACTTAATAAGTTCTGAACTTATGCTGCTGCGGTGAGAATTAGCAGAAGCAATCAGGTAAATAGCCTCTAAAAGATTTGTTTTCCCCTGACCGTTATCTCCCAAAAATATATTTAAATTTGGATTAAGATCAAGTAACAATTCATCAAAATTACGAAAATTACGGCAGAGAATTCTTTTTAAATGCATTTATTATCCCCGACTTACTTTATACTTTTTATCTTCTTCAGTTAACGAAACTATATCTCCATCTTTAAGAGTTTTACCTCTCTTTAATTCTATTTCTCCATTAACTTCAACCTTTCCTTCTTGAATCAAATATTTAGCTTCTCCACCACTCATAACAATATTTGCCCATTTAAGAAATTGATCTAAGTTAATAGTATCAGTGTTAATCTCTATTATTTCCACAATAAATCATCCCCAATCTCTAACATTTAAAAAATTTTTAAAAATAAGTTATGCCTGTGCTCGAACCGGCATAATTAAATATATAAATTTCCCACCATCTTCTGATTCATCTTTTACAACAAGTGGATTTAAAGGTCCTATCATTTCAATATTTATTTCTTCTTCTGATAAAACTTTTAATACATCTATTAGATATCCTGCATCAATGTTAATCTTTTGATCAGGACCTGATAAATCAATTTTAACTTCCTCATGTGCATAACCTGAGCTGCCTTCACTGGAGTTAATATCTAAAACACCATCATCTGCAGAGATAGAAATAATATTGGCATCAAGTTTCGCAATTAAAGAAGCTCTTTTTACTGCACTATGAAGCTGAGATAGATCAGCACTAAATTTGGAATTAAATTCATCTGGAATAACTAACTCATAATTTGGGAATTTACCTTCAATTAGTCTTGAAATGAGTACAATTCCAGCAAATTGAAAACGTGCATAATTACTATCTACTATAATTTCTACACTTCCCTCATCTTCTAATAAATTATTCAATTCCTGTAATGTACTGCCTGGTAAAATAACTTCTATGTTATCTTCTACATCAGTTTTTAATGGAGAATCAACATAAGATAAGCGATATGTATTAGTAGAAACCATCCTTACTTCTTCAGGTTTTACAACAAATAGTGCTCCTGTCAGTGCAGGTTGGGTTTCATCTTTTGAAGTTGATATCCTTACTTTCTGCAGCATGGTTTTAAACTTGGCACCAGGAAGATTAAACCGTGCACTTTCTTCAACCTGAGGTAAATTAGGAAATTCATCTGGATCATAACCATTTATTTTAAATAAAGAATTCAAACATTTTATTTCCATCTGCCATTTATCTTTATCTAAATCCATATAAATTGTTTCTGAAGGCAGCTCTCTTATGATATTTAAAAACTGTCCTGCAGGCAGTACAACTGCTCCTTCATTTTCTGCATCTACTTTTATACTGTATTCAATTCCTAATTCAAGATCAGTTGCTTTTAAAATTAAATTATTTTTTTCTAATTTTAAATAAATCCCTGTCAAAATAGGTAAAGTTTTATTTTTTGCTACAGCGCGCCGTACAATATTTAGAGCTTCGTATAAATCATTCTGTGTAATTGAAAATTTCAAAGTGTATCCCTCCATTTTAAAAAAGTTATCAACAGATATAATATAATATTATTATTGTTTTTAGATAAATAAAACCAGTAGTAATAGTAGTAGGGGCTGTTAATATGTGGATAAGCCCTCTTATACCAATGAACAGACGAATTAGCCTGTAGATAAAATGTTAGCATTTCATATAATAGTTATCCACATACTAACACTTTAAACTTATCCACATTTTATCTACAGCTACCTTAATAGATATCCACAAATTTTGTTAATAAATTTATCCATGTTTTATTTTATCTGTTAAACGCTCAATTTTGTTGTTAAAATCATTTTCATTTTCTATTTTTTCTTTAATTTTATTGTGAGCATGAATAACAGTTGTGTGATCTCTTCCTCCAAATTCATTTCCTATATGGGGAAGAGAAAAATCTGTTAATTCTCGGCTTAAATACATTGCGATTTGACGTGGAAAAGCAATATTTTGTGTTCTCTTTTTAGATTCCATATCTTCCATTTTTAAATTGTAATCATCTATAATTATTTTTTTTATTCTTTCAATATTTACTTCAATTTGTTCATGTTTCTTTTTATTGACAAGATCTTTAAGTGCTTCTCTGGCTAATTCAATATCAATTTCTCTGTCTACAAGTGAAGAATATGCAATAACTTTTACCAGTGCACCCTCTAATTCTCTAATATTAGATTGAATCTTATTTGCAATATAAATAATTACTTCATTTGGAATAGTAAGATTTTCCACATCTGCTTTTTTACGCAGTATAGCAATTCTTGTTTCTAAATCCGGTTTTTGAATATCTGTGATTAAACCCCATTCAAATCGAGAACGGAGACGTTCTTCCAGTGTTGGAATCTCTTTTGGAGGCCGATCACTAGAAATAATTAATTGTCTATTTGATTCATGTAAGGTGTTGAAAGTATGAAAAAATTCTTCCTGTGTTCTTTCTTTTCCGGCCAGAAATTGAATATCATCTACCAAAAGAATATCAATATTTCTATACTTATCTCTAAAATCAACTGTAGAATCATCTTTTATTGAGTTGATTAACTCATTTGTAAAAGTTTCTGAAGATACATAAACAACTTTGTAATCTGGATTATTTTTTAGAATAAAATGAGCAATAGCCTGCATAAGATGAGTTTTCCCCAATCCTACATCACCATATATAAATAGAGGATTATATGCCTTTGCCGGTGCTTCGGCTACAGCTAAAGAAGCTGCATGTGCAAAACGGTTGCTGTTACCAACTACAAAAGTGTCAAAAGTATATTTTGGGTTAAATCCATTTTGAAATTCTTGATCTGAATTATTTTCTTCTATACTTTCTTCTACTACTTCTAAATCATTAGTATTTTCTGAATCATTTTTATTATAATCTTTATTTTCTTTCTGTTTTTCTTTAAATTTCTTAACCTGTTTAGGTGTTAATAAAAGAAGTGTCCATTGGTTACCTGTTAATTCTTTTAAAATTTCTTCTATTAAATCAGTATATTGAGTTTCTATCCATTCCTGGATAAAATTGTTAGGAACCTGAAGAACAAGTTGATTTTCTCCAGTTGTTAATACTGCTTTGGTTTCTGAGAACCAGGTATTAAAACTTGGATTGGTTATTTTTTCTTTAATATTTTCTAAAGTTTTTTCCCAGATGTGATCAAGTTCTTTTTGCGAAAAAGACATAAAATACCTCCTGTAATTCTAAAAAATTAATCGTTGGTCTTAACTTGTCCCCAAAAAACGGGGATAACTCAGCATTTATCCACAAAAATGTGGACAACATAATCAGTTATCCACAGCTAAATGAACTTTAAATTAACTGCTAATTCAGTAAAAGTGTTTATTTTAGAAAAAAATAACAACTTTTTTTGTTAATAAAAATACAAAAGATATCCACAATCAGTCAACATTATCAACAGTTTGTGGATAAGTAATTAAGAAAGTGTGGATAACCCCTTAATTTAAGTAAAAAAATAAAAATATATAAGGAATTGTTAATAAAATTGTCAACATTAAACGAAAAAGGTTATAATATATTAGTTAATATCAGAGAAAAATTTCGTCTAATTAACCATATTAATAATAACAGATTATCAACAAATTATCAACAGCACTTTTGTTTATCTTTAGTTGTGGATAATTTGAAATTCCTTGACTCTATTATCTAAATAACATATAATTTTAAATGAATGAAAAATAAACTGCTATTATTGTGTTTTATTTGAGCTGGAGGTTATTTAGTGGAGAGTTTAAAAAAGAATAAAGAGTTCAATAAGGTCTATAATAACGGTAAATCTTACGCTACACGAAATCTGGTTTTATATTTGTTATCTGCTCCAAGAAATGATAATAATCGTTATGGTTTATCTGTTAGTAAAAGAATTGGGAATGCTGTTGTTAGAAATAAGCTAAAAAGAAGATTAAGAGAAATAATTAGAGAATTTGAAAAAAAATATAATTTTAAATCTTATGATATAATTATTATTGCTCGTAATCCAGTTGTTGATTTAAATTATAGGCAGATAAAAAGAGACATAAAAAAATTGTATAAAAGAGCTGATTTAATTTAAAAAGTTTTTTCTTTTTAGTTGTTTTATTCTAAACTCATGTTTTAACTGGAATTAAGGTGATTATATTGAAAAAAATATTATTATTTTTTATAAAAATCTATCAGGAGGTTATTTCTCCCTGGACTCCAAAAAGCTGTCGTTTTAAACCAAGCTGTTCTGAATACAGCAGACAGGCAGTAAAAAAATATGGGGCGTTTAAGGGTGGCTGGATGGGTTTGAGGCGTATTTTGCGCTGTCATCCATTTAATCCAGGTGGTTATGATCCGGTAGAATAGGAGGCAATTATTAAATGTTTGATTGGTTAATTAATGGAATGTCGTATGCTTTAGATTTTATTTATGGTCTTGTCGGGAATTATGGTCTGGCAATAATTATTTTTACACTGGTTATTAAATTTGCACTTTATCCTCTAACAGCAAAACAGACACGCTCGATGAAAGAGATGCAGGAAATTCAGCCAGAAATGAAAAAAATTCAAGAAAAATATAAAGATGATAAGGAACAGCAGCAGGAAGAAATGATGAAGCTCTATAAGGAGCATGGAGTTAATCCTGCAGCAGGCTGTTTACCCATGATTTTACAGCTGGCTATTTTGATTCCGCTCTATAGAACTATTTTTGCTCTTGGCGAAAAAATGGCAGCAGAATCTTTTCTTTGGATTGGAACTTTAACAAGTGGTTCATTAGCTGAACCAGATGTTGCAATAGTTCTGCTTAATGCAGTTGTTATGTTTGGCCAAACATATATGACACAGCAGCTATCTGGTGGTGGAGATAAGAGCAATAAGATGATGTATATGATGCCTTTATTTATTATTTTCATCGGTTTTAGATTGCCTGCAGGTGTGCTTTTATACTGGTTTACTTCCACATTATTTACTGTAGCACAGCAGTATATTTTATCAAAAGAACCAAGTAAGATTAAGGAGGCTGCAAAATAAATATGAAAAGCATAAAGATAAAAGCTAAAAATGTAGATGATGCAGTTGCAGAAGCTTTAAATAAGCTTGGCA
>CAZYRX010000059.1:9619-12076 GCA_964649895.1 uncultured Halanaerobium sp. | reverse complement strand
CTAGCTTTATTTTTCTCTTTATTTGGAATTTCTCTTATCATATATTTTAGATATGTAAAAAAAGAATTGGTTATATTAGGTTGATTAAAAGCAATTATAATTTCTTTTTCATCATTTCTGCTGATTAAAGATCCCACCTCATCTTTTACAGCCAGCTTAATATTCTGGTAGGAGAAATCATCAGTTAATAAAAGATGATAGTTATTATGCTTCTCCAATAGTTGAATAATATGCTGCAGATGATCATAAAAATCTGAAAAACTGTATTTAAAAGTCAATTCACTAAAAAAATCGTTTATATTTAGTGAGTTTTTTTTGTTTAAGAAATCTTCTTTAGATGGCAGATTAATAATCTCATAATATTTGTTATCAAAAAGGTTAGAAATAAAAGCTTTATGCCGCTGCTTATAAATAGATAAAACTGACTCTTTTACTTTTTGATCGGCTTTGTTTTTTTCTAAAAACTTTACTAGTAATGAATCCGGCATAGTAACAAAGGAGGGCATATCTGAAATACTTATCATTTCAGCCTGCTGTTCATCAAACTCTATCTGCAGCTGATTAAAATTATAAGTATTTTTACCTGTATAAATTCTCATTAAAGGTCTACATCTTTTTAAAAATGTATTGTATTCTTCAGCTAAAAGATCTATTTTTGCTGGATTCCAATACAAAAACTGCTGTGCTTTATCTGAATATTCGGAAACCGTGCTGCAGTTTAGAGCAGCTGTTCCAGGAGCTATAAACATTGTGCGTCTAAAAATATTTTCTTGATATTTAGGATAATAATAGGGTTCAACTGCTCCTGTAAGATAAAAAGGCATCCAGTAATCAATTGCAGCCAGTATTTCAGACATTTCTCTTTTTATAGTGTGGATAATTTTAATTTTGTGTCCTTTTGCAATTACTTTTTTAAGAAGCATTCCCCATTTTCGATAAAATCCTCTGTCAGCAGTCAGCCATTTTGTATTTTCATTACTGTAAAGCAGCAGTGTGACTTGTTCTTTCTCATCTGCAGCTGCCTGCAGAAATTTGATTACACCTCTTCTTTTTCCTTCAATTCCATTTAAAATTTCTATTTCCTTTTTTTCAGCATCTCCATTTGAATTATTAATTTTTTCTTTATTATTAATTGTATTTTTGTTATTAATTGTTTTATTAAAACTTGTAGTATTTTTTTTGTTTAAGTTATCAAAAAACTTTTCTGCAAATATTTTTTCAGGAGATTTTTTATCTGTCAGCCAAGTATACAAAAGGTCTTGGATAGGATAAAGACTATTCTGACTTTTATTAATTTCAAGCCCCATTATTTCATAGAGAGCAGCTTTTTGAAATTCCATTTTAGCATGAGCTGTAAAATATGTAGAAATTTCTTTTATGTAGTCATTCTTTTGACTGGGTTTACGTGCACCAGTGCGCCAGCGGCTGACAAGAGAAGGGTCAACTGATAGAGATCTAGCAAGACGGATGTTGGTCACATTTTGTATTTTCATTAAAAGGTCTAATTTTTCATGAAACTGCATAACAAAACTCCTCTCTACTCCAATTATTCTATTATTATAGCATAATGCAACTGTTCAGACAATTAAAATGACGATTTTTGTCACAATTTTGTGACATTTATTTGTCATTGCCATAACGTGTCAGACTATTGATTATTTAGCTTTAACTGGATATATTTAGATTAATAGAAAGAAGGTGACTCTATGAATAACAATTATTCAATGTTTAAAATTAAGTTGAAAACTGGTTTTTTTAAAAAGGAGTCATATTTTTTAATTTTAGGAGATCAGGAAATCATACTGAGAAATGAAAGTAAAGAAGAATCAGAAGAGTTTAGAATCGAGAAATCTGTTCTGAAATCAGTTGTTATTTCTGGTGAAAACCCATTAGATATTGAAATTATCACAGAAAAAGATATTTTAACTGGTGAGTTTTTGGTTGATAAAGATTTGGCAGAGGCTGCAGTTCAGCTAAATTTATTTTGCGGGAAAAAGTTATATTTTCATTAATATTTAAAAAAGAAAAAGAAGAATTAAAGGAGATTATAAGCTAATTAAATATGTTTTGTTAATGGTAATATAATTCGAAAGATTATAGCACAAAGATCTGAATCTAAGGAGTTTAATTCTATGATTGTCAGATTTGCCTCAGGTTATCAAACACCACAGTGGTTTTATGCCGTGGTGTTTTTTATATAAAAAATAAATGAGGAGGGGAATTATGCTAAAGAAAAAGAAATTTATTATTTTACTGATTTTTTTGTTGATGGTCATTTCTAGTAGTGCAGCAGCTCAGGATGTTTCAAGATCTCCAAGAATTAATTTTAATGGGATTACAGGAGATGACTTTATTGGTCAGGCAGGATTATTATATCCTTTCAGAAATACTGAAGATTCACTCTGGTTTACCGACTTCAGGTACCGTATGAGCAGTGATGATATTGATGAATGGAAT
>CAZYRX010000059.1:0-9519 GCA_964649895.1 uncultured Halanaerobium sp. | reverse complement strand
TTATATTATAAAGAAGGATTTTTAAGCAGTATGAATGGCTTAGATTTTGAAGTGGGAAAAAGATTTGTTGATCGTGATGATTGGTTGAAAAATGTTGGTGTTTATCTAAAGCTATTTAGTTTCTTTGAAGATAATGTTGATACGATGTATGGACACCAATTGAGAATCGATAAGCAGTTTGGAGATCTGAATAAAACCACTTGGAAATTAGGAGCTAAGTGGAGAGATGATGACACTAGAGGTAGTAAAACAGAGGCAACCTTTGCAGTTTCTATTCCATTTGGAAAAGGAAAAATAGAAAATAAAAGGGAAGTAGATTCAAAAGAAGAAATAATTGAGGCTCGGATGACTGAACAGCCTGAAAGAGATTTGGATATTGTTGTAGCAGAAAGTGATGATCCTGATCTACAGGAGGCAAAGAATCTAGATGGAAGTAGTCTCGGAGATGTTATTTTTGTCAGTGCAGAGGGTACTGGAGATGGAAGCAGTAAATCAAATCCTACTAATATCTTTGCCCTTCATACTATGGTTGAGGGAGAAACGTATTTTGCAGATGAAAATGATGTGATTATTCTTTTAGGAGATGATGGCGCAATAGATATAGGAAATTACAGTGATAGTTTTCAATCATTACAATTATTAGATGGCCAGAAAATATTATCACCTGGTGGAAGAATAATGTTAAGATCAGCAGATAATCCAGAAAATATTGCTTACTTTAGGCCAGATGGAAAAAGAGCCACTTTAACAAATAGTACTCCTTTGGAAAGTGATAGAATTAATGTTATAAATACTGCAAACAATATCACTATATCTGGTATAAAATTTGAAGGGGCGGATTATTTTATTAGAGGAACTCATTTATCACCAAAAAATAATATTAATATTAATAACAATATTTTTTCTGATATGAGAGATAGATCTATATATCTAAATGATCATACTAATATTAATATTAGTAATAATAAATTTATGGATGGTACAGGCGAAATAGAATTAATATATAATAAAGAAGGAGATTTTAATGTTAATGTAAGTAATAATACTTTTGGTGATATGCCGGATGAAGCAATGTATATCAGTGCCAACAGCAGCACAAATAATAATATAGATATCACAAATAACTATATTAAATCAGGAACACATAATCTAATAGAAGTTAGATCAGCAGCAGAAGATGAAAGTAATATTAATATTACTGGGAATACAATAGAAAACTCTACTGTTTGGGGTATTTATGTAAATACACTTACTTATGATGGAATTAAATCAGGGATTTTTAATCTAGATATTACAGATAATCATCTAGGTAATGTTAAAAATAAAGGTATTTATGTAAACTATTATGCTTCTTATAATAGTAGTTCTTATTCACCTTTTGATAGTTCAGTAATAAATATTAGCGATAACTCTATAGATAATATGCTTACCTCTACACTTACAAACTCTGCCATTTACTTAAAAGGTCATTTAATAGATAGTAGTGTATATATAGAAAATAATACTATTGTACATTCCGATGCATATGGAATTCATTTAGATATTACACCAGATTTATCTGGGACATATAACGACTACTATATTAATAATAATTTAATAGGAGAAGTTACTGGACTAGGTATTTATGTTAAAGGTGATCAAGAAAATAATAAAATAATTAATAAAACTGAAATAAGGGACAATACTATAAAAAAAGTAAATCCATTTGGATCATTAGCTGATGCTATATATGTTGATAATAAATACCTTGTTAACCAGACAGATATTATAGGAAATAAAATCTTTAATTCTGATGGTAGAGGTATATATGTAAAAGGTGGAGCAATTAATGATTCATTTATTATTATTGCTGAAAATGATATTGAAAATGCAGCTGATAATGGTATTGAAGTTGAATTTACAAAGCCATTAACAGCAAATCCCTATAAGGTTGCTATTGCTGATAATACAATTGGATATAGTGGACAAAATGGTATATATATAGCACCAGACTATTTATCTTTTAGTGACCCAAATAGAGCCCAAATTATAATAGATGGTAATAAGATTACAGAGTCATATTTAAATAGTATTGAAGTTAACTCACAATATAATAGTAATTATCTTTTAGATATATCTAAAAATATGATAGGAAGCACAACACAGTCAGGTATTTATATATTATCTGATGTAAATAACTCTCATAGAGAAACAACCTACTATCCTTCAGAAATTAATGTAAATCTTGAAAATAACAACATTGTTTCTGCTGATAATGCAGGAATTGAAATGGTTGTAAAAAACTATGAAGGATTATCTGGATATATTGATTATAATTTAATTAATAATATTTTTGGTCAAACAGTTGACCCACATGTAATTTACCCAGATATAACTGCACCTAAAGCTTATTAATGATTTAAAGTAATAATTGTATTGAATATTAAATTAAGCTGATATGAGGTAATTTTTAAAAAGATTATTATTATTCAATCTCCGGGGCGAAAGCTCTGGAGATTTTTGAATGTAAAAAGGATTTTAAGTTTTATTAATGAATATAGTAATTATGTAGTAAATTATAATTTTATTCAAATGAGAAATTGTTTTTTTAAAAGCAGTATAGATATACATAAGTTAGTTCGTGATGATTAGAGTGAGACAAAAGACATTATTTGCAATATTAATTTTCTCAGTTTTGTGTTTATCAGGTTATTATTATGAATTTAATTAAAGAGTGGAGATTTTAAATATTATTTTTCTATTACATATTTTTCGAGGAGGTAAGATTATGAAAGGTGTAAATGGAAAGATATTAAAGATTGATCTAAGTAATCAAGAGTACAGTATTGATCGACATGGAGAGAATTTTTATAGAAAGTATGTAGGTGGACGTGGCTTTGCCCTATATTATATGCATAAAGAATTAGCTCCAAATATAGATCCATTTTCCCCAGATAATATACTAGTTTTTGCTACTAGTATTATTGTTGGAGCACCAGGGCCGGCTATTCCCAGGTTAGTAGTTTGTAGTAAATCACCTTTAACTGGAGGTTTTGGTGAAAGTGAGGCTGGAGGTTTTTGGGCTCCAGAGTTAAAGAATGCTGGTTATGATGCTGTAGTTATTAAAGGTAAAGCAGATAAGCCTGTTTATCTTTGGATTAAGAATGGTAAGGTTGAATTTAGAGAGGCTGATAAACTATGGGGCAAAGAAACCGGTGAGGTTCAGGATTTAATTAGAGAGGAATTAGAAGATGAGAAAATTAGAGTAGCTCAGATAGGACCAGGTAGTGAGAACTTAGTTAAGTATGGAAATATTACTAATGACTTGGGGCATTTTAATGGGCGAAATGGTTTAGGAGCAGTAATGGGCTCCAAAAATTTAAAAGCTATTGCTGTAAGAGGGAGTAAATCAGTAGAATTGGCTGATAAAGAAAAGATAATAGAAATTAATCGTTGGACTGCAAAAGAGGGTATGAAAATTCCTCTAGCTAAAACATTAAATGATGTAGGGACTTGGGTTTCAGTTAGCGCTAATAACGAAACTGGTGTGCTTCCAACTAGAAATTGGAATAAAGGTACATTTTCTGGAGCAGATGAGATTTCAGCTGAAAGTTGGAAAAATACAATAGGGAAAAATTCAAAAGGTTGTTTTGCCTGTCCAATAAGATGTAAAAGGGTAGTAGAAGTTACAGAAGGACCTCATAAAGTAAATCCAAAGTATGGAGGTCCTGAATTTGAAACAGTCTGTGCTCTAGGTTCTATTTTAGAAATAAATAGCAGGGAAGTGATTGCTAAAGCTAATGAATTATGTAATAAGTATACAATAGATACTATTTCTACAGGTATGACAATCGGTTTTGCTATGGAGTGTTATGAAAATGGTTTACTTTCAAAAAAGGATTGTGATGGTTTAGAGTTGAATTTTGGTAATCAAGATGCAGTTTTGACCTTGATAGAAAAGATAGTCAGAAGAGAAGGAATAGGTGATCTTTTGGCTGATGGAAGCTTACGAGCAGCAAAAAAAATTGGTCAAGGATCTGAAAAATTTATTCATCAAGTTAAAGGTCAAGAAATACCGATGCATGATCCCCGGGTAAAAACAGGAGTTGGTTTGCAGTATGCTTTAGCTGATTATGGTGCTGATCATATGAATGCTGCACATGATTCATTTTTTGCTAATGAAGATAGTTATGGTACTAAAACTACTAAGCCATTAGGGATTTATGAATCAGTTGATCCATTATCTATGGAAGCCGATAAAGTTAGACTATTTATTAATCTTGATATTTATTGGGCTCTATTAGACATGCTTGGGGCCTGTTGTTTTGGGTTTGCTCCTCGGGGTCCAGTACCTTTAAATATGTTAGTTGAGCTGATTCAGGCAGTAACTGGTCTTGATATTAGTTTAAAGGAACTGATGGATGCGGGAGAACGGAGTATAGATATGGCTAGAGCTTTCAATATTAAAGAAGGATTTAGTAGTGAAGATGATGTACTGCCAGAAAAATTCTTTGAAGATTTTAATGATGGTCATCTGCAGGGACAAGGATCTATAGACCGAGATAAATTTTATGAAGCAGTAAAATTGCGTTATGAAATGATGGGTTGGGATCCTGAGACGGGTAAACCAAAAAAGTCTAAATTAATAAAATTAGGAGTTTCATGGATATCAGATTAATCTAATATCCAAATTATACAAGCTATCAGGAGGAACTTTAATGAAGGTCAAGGTAAGAGTATTTGGATATTTAAGGAATTATATATCTTCTAATACTAAAGAAATAGAAGTAGAGATTGATCAGCAGAGTGACCTTTTGGACTTGTTTGAATTTTTGGGAATACCTGAAAAAGAGTTAGAATTTAATATATTGCTAATCAATGGACGTAATTTTCCAAAACATAAGAAGTTGAGCGAAGGAGATATTGTAAGTATAATACCATTAGCTGATGGTGGGTGAAAATAATTTTTAATCTTAAGTAAATAGTAAAGATATTTCAAATTATAAAAGGAGAAGTGATAGTAAATGCAAAATTATGATTTTGTTCATTCATGTATTCGAGTAATGGATTTAGAAAAATCGATTGAATTTTACAAAGATGCTTTAAATTTAAAAGAGAGTTCTCGCAAAGATTTTCCAGAGAATAAGTTTACTCTGGTTTATTTAACAGATCAGAACGAGAGTTTTGAGCTGGAGTTAACTTATAATTATGATCGAGAGGAACCTTATACAATTGGTAATGGTTACAGCCACATAGCAGTAGTTGTTGATGATCTGGAAAAATCATATAAGCGCCACAAAGATTCCGGTTACAAGGTTGGGGATTTAAAAAGCTTAAGTGAAAATTCATCTGGCTATTATTTTTTAACAGATCCGGATGGTTATAGAACAGAGATCATTGGCAGATAATTTACTTACTAATTAGGGACTGTCATCTGTATAAAATTGCTAAATGATTCTCAGAAATCAAAAAACCCCCAAGAAACCTGCACTACCAGGCAAAACTTGGGGGAAATAACCTTATTTAAATAAAAATGGTGCCGAGGGTGGGACTCGTTTAAGCAATTTATTGGATTGTATTCTTAGATAGTAAAATATGATGATTATTGAGGGGCTGTATGAGAAATTGTACAGTCCGTCTTTTATTTTGTGTTGATCAATATTGAGGTGTTTTTTATATTTTTTAAAGATAAGTTTTCTTTAAACCAAATTTATTTAATAATTTTAATTTTAAGTTGGACAGAACCCTGTTTTAAATTTTATAATAAAATTAGGAAATAAATTCTAGTAGATTTTTAAAGAAATTTTTTTATAAAAAAATAAAATCAAGATTTTGTGCAGAATTAAATAAGTTTCTTAAAGAGAAAAATACCTTATTCATTTTTAACAGGGGGTGGCTCAGATGGCGGAATATGTAATTGGTGATATTCACGGAGAAATAGATAAATTGAAGACAATTATTGAGAAAATTAATTATGATTCGACTCAAGATAAACTGATTTTTGTTGGAGATTATGTGGACCGCGGTGCTGATTCCTATGAGGTTTATAAATACATCAAAAAACTTGATAATGAGAAGAATATTTTTATAAGAGGAAATCACGAAGAAATGATGGTTGATGCTGTTTTAAATGAAAATAAAATTGATCTCTGGTATCACAATGGAGGTCGAGAAACAAAAGAGAGTTTTCCCAATAATTCAGAACTAAAAAATGCAGCTCATTTTTTTGATTCTCTTCCTTATTATTATACCACTCAGGATTATATATTTGTTCATGCCGGAATTAATCCCTCTAAAGGTCTGGAGGAACAGAGTGAACACGATTTGCTTTGGATTAGAGAACCATTTTTAAGGGCAAAAAGTGAAGATTTTAAAGAAAATAGAACAATAGTTGCCGGACACACTCCAGTTTCCAAGGTTAAATTTGAAGAAAATAAAATTTTGGTGGATACAGGAGCAGGGAAGGGTGGAATTTTAAGTGCTGTAGATTTGAAAACGAAAGAAGTTTACTCCACAAGTAGGGAAAATCCAATTGCTTCTCTTTTGTTTTAAATATTTAATACTCAAGTGTTATAGATTTTATCGGCAGAAAACCAGATGGGCTTGCACTCCAGAAGTACTTTCTACGGGATGCCATCTGGATGAATGCCGATATTCTTTATGCAATTAATTATTTTTTAAAAAAGTATAATTCACTAAAACATTGTAATCTAAAATAGATTGTAAGATATAAACTTGACTAAAATACTCGGATATAATATAATAGCATCAGTAAAGAAGGTTTTCTTTTAAAACTAAATAGAGGTAGGTTTTATTTTTAAGTAAGGAGGAATAATCATGGCTAATGAAATAAAAGTAGATTGTTTGGGGGAAAATTGTCCAGTGCCTTTGGTAGAAACAAGAAAAGCTGTTCGGAAAGCAGAAAAAGACGATATAATAACAGTAACAGGTGACCATTCTGCTTCTAAAAAAGAAATTCCAATGGCAGTTGAGGCAATGGGTTTAGAGTTAATATCAGTTGAAGAGATTAATGATCACTGGAAAATCAAAATTAAAGTATAGAGGTGGATACTATGGAAGACAAGGCCACATTGATTGTTGAAAGTGGAGATTATGATAAACTATACAGTGCCTTTATAATTGGCAATGGAGCATTATCAATGGGAATGGATGTCTCTATGTATTTTACCTTTTGGGGTTTAGAGCGGCTCAAAAAAGGACAGCTGGATAAAGGTCCACTTTCTAAAATGAATTTTTTAGGCTTAGGCAAATTATATATGAAATGGAAAATGAAAAAAGCAAATGTTAGGTCCTTAGAAGATATGCTTGAGGACTATGTTGAATTGGGAGGAAAAATATTTGCCTGTGATATGACAATGGATATCATGGGAATAGATAAAGAAGATTTGAGGGAAGAAGTTATTACTGAATATTGTGCCGTAGGAACCTATATTAAAGAGGCCAAAGAATCAGAAATAACTTTATATATATAAGAAATTGAGGTGATTTGATGAATAAGGATGTAGTTTATCTCGATAATTCGGCTGTGACCAGAATTGACGAGAAGGTACTAGAAGCAATGAAACCATACTTTTTTGAGACTTATGCTGTGGCAACTTCAGAGTTTGCTTATACAATGGGTATAGAAGCAAAAGAGGCGTTAGAAGAGGCCAGAGAAAAAATTGCAGATTCTTTAAATGCAGATGCGAATGAATTAATTTTCACTTCGGGAGCAACCGAATCTAATAATCTGGCTTTAAAAGGTATTATGTACAATCAAAAAGAAAAGGGACATCTAGTAGTTTCTGATATTGAAGACTTTTCTGTTTTAAATACTGCCAAAAAGTTAGAAAAACAGGGATATGATGTGAGCTATATAAGTGTAGATAGTAAAGGAAGAGTTAATATTGAAGAATTAAAAGATAGTATCAGGGAAGATACTGTTTTAGTTTCAATCCAGCATGCCAATCAGGAAATTGGAACTGTGCAGGATATAAAAACAATAGGTGAATATCTTGCTGATAAAGATATTCTATTTCATACTGATGCTACACATACATTTAAACGAATTCCAATTGATACTAAGGAATTACTGGTTGATTTAGTAACTATTTCAGCTCATACTATTCACGGCCCACGGGGTATAGGTGCCCTTTATAAAAAAGAAGGAATAGAATTAGAAAAAATCATTGACGGTGGCTTTCAGGAAAACAATCTGAGAGCAGGGCTAGAAAATATACCAGCTGCGGTAGGATTTGCAAAAGCAGTTGAATTAATAACCGAAGAAGAAAACGAAAGAATAAAAAGTTTAAGAGATAAATTAATTGATAAAGTTGAAAAAGAAATAGAAGATGTTACATTAAATGGCTCTAGAGAACACAGAATTCCTCAAAATGCTAATATAACGTTTCATTATGTAGAAGGTGAGTCAATCACCTTACATTTAGATATGAGAGGATTTGCAGTTAGCACAGGTTCAGCCTGTTTTAGTAAATCACTAGAGGCTAGTCATGTAATCTTAGGAATTGGTGGAGACCATGAAAGAGCACATGGCTCAATTAGATTTACTTTCAGCAGGTACAATACTGAAGAAGATGTGGATAAAACTGTTGCAGCTGTAAAAGATGTAGTAGAAAATTTAAGAGAAATCAGTCCTCTAGGCAGGAAAGGAAGTGAGTAAGATGAGTTCTCCTTATAGTGATAAAGTTATTGAATATTTTCAAAATCCTAAAAATGTTGGTGAACTTGAAGATCCAGATGGTATAGCAAAAGAAGGTTCACCGGCTTGTGGTGACATGGTTCAACTTCATCTTAAAGTAGATGAAGAAAATCAAAAGATAACGGATATAAAATTTCGATCATATGGATGTGCTTCCAATATAGCGACTGGTTCAATTATTACAGAAATGGCCAAAGGCAGAACAATTGATGAAGCTAAAGGAATTACCTGGCAGCAGGCTGCCGATGAACTGGGTGGATTACCAGCTGTTAAAAATCATTGTTCAGTCTTAGCTGTAGATGCACTAAAAGAAGCAATTAGAGATTATGAGGAAAAACATGGTTTAGTAAAAGAAAAGGTAGAGACTACCATAGAAATAGTAAAGGAAAGATTAAAACATGTCATGAATCCTATTCATGGTCTTGATGTATTAAAAACTAATCTTATAGAAAATATAGAATTAGAAGATAAAGTAATTACAGTTACTGTTGATTTAGCTGAAGACCATCAATTTGCCCCAGTTCTTAAAGAAGATATTAAAGAAAAGCTTGAACCACGCTGGGATATTGAAGAAGTAATAGTAAAATATAGAGTATAAGAAAAAAGCTCGGTTAATTCCGGGTTCTTTTTTTATGTAAATAATAATTCTATTTAATAATACTGGATCTAAAGAAGTTGGCCAATATCAACTGAAGAAATTTAATGAAAAATTAAATGTAACTCAAAAAAACAAGTTATGTAGAATTAGTTTTAGAAGTTGATAAAACTCAGAAATCAAAAAACCCCCAAGAAACCTGCACTACCAGGGTAAACTTGGGGGA
>CAZYRX010000058.1:0-12345 GCA_964649895.1 uncultured Halanaerobium sp. | reverse complement strand
ATAAAAGCTAAAAATGTAGATGATGCAGTTGCAGAAGCTTTAAATAAGCTTGGCATAGAGGAAGAAGAAGCGGAAATAAATATAATAGATGAGGGAAGTAAAGGTTTACTAGGATTTATAGGAGCAAAAGATGCTGTAGTTGAAGTAACTAAAGTTTTTGATCCTATTGAAGCAGGAAAATTATTCTTAGAAAAATTACTTGATAAAGGCAATATAAATGTCGAAGTAGAAATAATGGATCAAGAAACCAGTGAAGAACAGGTTATGTATAACCTTAAAGGCCAGAAGGAATTAGGGTTGGTTATAGGACACCGAGGTGAAACACTTGATGCTTTACAGTACTTAACTTCTATCTATATAAATAAAGAATTAGAAGAATATTACAGAGTATTATTAGATGCTGAAGGTTATAGAGAGAGACGCAGAGAGACATTAGAGAGATTGGCAGCTCGGCTGGCCAATAAGGCTGAAAAAAAGCAGAGAAAAGTCGTTTTAGAGCCGATGCCGCCACATGAGAGAAGAATTATTCATATTAAACTTAAAGAAAATAATAATGTAAAATCATACAGTGAAGGTGAAGAACCCTATCGCAAGGTTATGATAGAGCCACTGGATAATTAAAGAGATTAATCAAATAAATAAATTAAAATCTAAATATATTATTATATTGTATATTATCAAATTTGCTTTTAATAACCCAGCGGGGAAGTTCTCTGCTGGGTTATATTTATAAGGAGGTGTTTTAATTTGGATATTTTAAGAGAAGATACAATTGCAGCTATTGCTACTCCTTTTGGCACAGGTGGAACCGGAAAAATAAGAATTAGTGGACCTGATGCATTTAAGATAGGTGATCAAATATTTAAATCCATAAAAAAAGATAAAACATTAGCTGATCAAAAAACTTATACTGCACATTATGGATTCATCTATGATAAAGAGCAAAATAAAAAAATTGATGAAGTAGTAGCAACTTTAATGAGAAAACCTCATTCTTTTACAGGAGAAAATGTTTTAGAAATTGACTGCCATGGAGGCATGACACCACTTCAAGCGGTTCTTGACCTTGTTTTAAAAAAGGGAGCAAGACTTGCTGAGCCAGGTGAGTTTTCTCAAAGAGCTTTTTTAAATGGAAGAATAGATTTAGCTCAAGCAGAAGCAATTATAGAAATTATTAATTCTAAAACAGAAAAAAGTCTTGATATTGCAGTTGATCAGCTCAGCGGTAAACTTTCTGAGCAGGTTGATGAAATTAAAGAAATGGCTATTGAGATCCTTGCTCATTTGGAAGCTGCCATTGATTATCCAGAAGATGAAATTGAGGGATTTTCTCCTTCACAACTTGGAGATAAATTTAGATATATAAAAGAAGAGATAGAAAAATTGATTAAGAGCAGTAAACAAGGTAAGATATATAAAGAAGGTTTAAAAACAGTTATTGTAGGCAAACCCAATGTGGGTAAATCAAGTCTTTTAAATTATTTTTTGGAAGAAAAAAGAGCTATAGTTACTGATGTACCGGGAACAACACGGGATGTTATAGAAGAATTTGTTAACTTAAAAGGAATACCTCTTAAAATAATTGATACAGCAGGAATAAGAGAAACTGCAGATGAAGTAGAAAAAATTGGTGTAGAGAGAACAAGAGCTTCTGCAGAAAAGGCTGATCTGGTTTTATTTATGCTTGATATTAATCAGGGAATAACAGAAGAAGATCGTAAAATTTATCAATTAATTAAAGATAAACCTATGATAGTAATAGTTAATAAAACGGATTTACCAGCAAAGTTAGAAAAGACAAAAATTGAAGCAGAATTTAAAGAACACAGTTTGATCTGGATTTCATTACTTGAAGAAGAAGGTTTAGAAGAGTTAAGAGAAGATATTCTAAAAGAAATACTTGACGAAGAAATAAGTGGTGATGATGAGGTTATTGTTACTAAAACAAGGCACAAAAATGCTTTAAATAAAGCACTGGAGGCAGTTGAAAGAGTAATTGTTTCACGTGAAACAAATATGCCCTACGATTTTTTGACTATTGATCTTAAAGATTGTTTAAACGCTCTTGGAGAGATTACCGGAGAAACAGTAGCTGATGATATAATTGACAGGATATTTAATGATTTTTGTTTAGGTAAATAAATGTCGAGTTTAGATAGGAAGGGAGATATAATGGATTTTAAGAAATATCCTAAAGAATATGATGTAATTGTGATTGGGGCAGGGCATGCTGGTTGTGAAGCATCGCTAGCACCAGCGAGAATGGGTTATGAAACCTTGACCCTGACAGTTAGTTTAGACCACGTAGCTTTTATGCCCTGTAATCCTTCACTTGGAGGACCAGGAAAATCACATATTGTTAGAGAGATTGATGCTCTCGGCGGAGAGATGGCCCGCAATATGGATGAAACCATGATTCAGATTAGGATGCTGAATACCAGCAAAGGGCCTGCAGTTCACGGTTTGAGAGGACAGTCTGATAAAGATGAATATCACAAAAGAATGAAGCAGGTTTTAGAACAAGAAGATAATTTAGATTTAAAACAGCAGATAGCTGAAGAGATTATTGTAGAGGATGGAGAGGTAAAAGGAGTTGTAACCAAAACCGGAGTTTTCTTTGCCGGCAAAAAAGTTATTTTGACAACTGGAACTTTCTTAAAAGGAAGAATTATAATTGGGGAAGCCAAATTTAATGCTGGCCCAAATCAGCAGTATCCTGCCAATAAGCTTTCTGGCAGCCTTAAAAATTTAGGTATATCACTGCGGCGTTTTAAAACTGGAACTCCTCCCCGGGTGAGCAAAAAATCAATGGATTTTTCTAAAATGGAGCCACAACCTGGAGAAGAAGGCTTAAGTTTTTCATATGAGTCTGAGCCCTTAAGAGGAGAACAGGTAATGTGTTACTTGACTTATACAACTGAAGAAACACACCGCATAATTAATGATAATAAAATGAGAACCCCACTCTTTAGTGGTGTAATAGAGGGTGTTGGTCCCCGCTATTGTCCTTCTATCGAGGATAAGGTGGTCAGATTTCCGGATAAAGGCCGTCATCAACTCTTCATTGAACCAGAAGGACTTGGTACTGATGAATATTATGTTTCCGGACTTTCCACAAGTTTACCCTATGATGTACAGATCGAAATGGCTAGGACTATACCAGGTTTAGAAGAAGTGGAAATAATGAGACCGGGCTATGCGATAGAATATGATTGTGTTGATCCAGAAGAATTAAAATTAGATTTAGAATTGAAAAAAATTAAAGGCTTATATACAGCAGGTCAGATAAATGGAAGCTCTGGTTATGAAGAAGCAGCAGGTCAAGGTCTAGTTGCTGGAATAAATGCAGCGTTGAGTCTTGAAGAACGAGAACCACTGATATTGAAGCGGTCTGAAGCATATATAGGTGTTTTGATAGATGACTTAGTTACTAAAGGAACACCCGAACCTTATAGGATAATGACTTCACGAGCTGAATATCGTCTTCTACTAAGACAGGATAATGCTGATCAACGTTTAACTCCTATTGGAAAAGAAATCGGCCTTGTTTCTGACAGTAGATATGAACATTACCGCCAAAAAGTTGAAGGAGTAAAAAAAGCTCTTGAATATCTTAGAAATGAAGACAATAAGGTTAATCCAACTCAAGAAGTTAGGGATAAGCTTGAAGAACTGGAAAGTGGTAATCTAAGTAAACCAGTTACACTGGAAGCACTGTTGAGAAGACCAGAAATTTCTTATACAGATCTCAATTATTTTGCAGATGATCTGCCAGAAGTTAACAAAAATGTTATAGAACAGGTTGAAGTTCAGGTTAAATATAAAGGGTATATTGATAGACAGCAGGCACA
This sequence comes from uncultured Halanaerobium sp., assembly GCA_964649895.1. GTDB lineage: Bacteria > Bacillota > Halanaerobiia > Halanaerobiales > Halanaerobiaceae > Halanaerobium. Next base: position 8,494 of record CAZYRX010000058.1, on the reverse strand, counting down.
GGTTGAGCAGTTTAGAAAAATGGAAGAAAAGAAGATTCCTGAAGATCTTGACTATAATCAATTAGACAATCTAAGATTAGAAGCAAGGGAAAAACTAAACAAAATAAAACCGATATCTATCGGCCAAGCATCAAGGATATCAGGTGTTTCTCCAGCTGATATTTCAGCACTTATGATTTATCTTGAACAGTATAACCGCAGCAAAAAGGATGATAGTAATGAAAGCTAATAAAGATGAATTTATAACGGAATTAGAAAGAGGTTTAAATAACCTTAATATTTCCTACAGCAGTGAGCAAATTGAACAGCTGTGGGAGTATTATGGTTTTTTCATAAGTGAAAACAAGAAATACAATTTAAGTGCCATTACAGAAATGAAAGAAGTTATTACAAAGCATTTCCTGGATTCTGCTGTAATATTATCTCAAATAGAAGTAAAAAGCACTAAAAGATGGTTAGATATTGGTACTGGAGCTGGTTTTCCAGGGCTTGTATTAAAATTATTTCTACCCGGACACAGTTTTTATTTAGTAGATTCTTCTACAAAAAAAGTAAATTTTTTGAATCAATTGATTTATAAGTTGAATCTAAGTGGTGTAAATGCAGTTCATGGAAGAGCTGAAGACCTTGCTAAAGAGTTAGATTGGAGAGCTTCTTTTGATTTTGTTACTTCAAGAGCTGTTGCTTCACTTAATGTTTTAGCTGAATATACAGTACCATTTTTAAGGAAAGGTGGTTCAGCTTTTTTGTATAAGGGACCAGAATATCAGGAAGAAATAGAAGAAGCAAAAAATGCTCTAAAAACTCTGGGAGCAGAGGTAAAAGAGACGATAGAGCTTGATGTGCCCGGTTTAAATGCAGAGAGATATCTGATTATTTTAGAAAAAATAGAAAAGACTCCTTCAAAATATCCTAGAAGACCTGGGATTCCAAACAAGAGGCCTCTTTAATAGTTTGCCTGCATTTCTACACTTTTTAGCATTACCTCATTATATTGTGTTAGCAGTTTATCAATCTTTCAGCATCTCTAAATTTAAATATATTATTTTAGAAGCATATAGATTATTATTATAATTAAAATAATAAAGGATTTTAAGATAATTCCAAGAAATATATATCTTAGTGGACAGGAGGTAGATTTATGAAATTTTCTTTTTTTAATAATGATATAAAGGGAGATAATGAAGAAATAAGTCAACTTAAAACAGCAGAAATAGAAGCCAATCCTTTTCAACCCCGCCAGGATTTTAAGGAATCAGAAATAGAAGAATTAGCTGAATCAATTAATAGATTTGGCTTAATACAACCAATTGTAGTACGTAAAGTTAAAAATGGATATGAATTAATTGCGGGAGAAAGAAGGCTTAGAGCGGCTAAAAGTCTTAAAAAAGAAAAAATACCTGCGGTAATACGCGATTTTAATGATCGTCAGATGGCTGAAATAGCTCTTGTAGAAAATCTTCAGAGAAAAGATTTAAATTTCATTGAAGAGGCTTCTGCATATAAAAGACTTATAGATGAGTTTAGTTTAACTCAAAAAGAACTTGCTGAACGTTTATCTAAGAGCCAATCCACGATTGCAAATAAACTTCGCCTCCTGAATCTATCTAAAGAAATTCAAAATCAATTATTAGAGAATGACTTAAGTGAGAGACATGGTAGGGCTCTGTTAAAGCTTGATTCGGAGCAGATCCAAAAAGAAATAATAGCTGAGATAAAGAAAAAAGAACTTACAGTTAGAGAATCTGAAAGATTGATCAAGAAAAAGATAAGTCCGGATGAAAAAAAGAAAACTAAGATCAAACATATTTCAGAAGATTTAAGATTGTTTGCAAATTCTTTAGAAAAAAGAGTTTCGGAAATAAAAGAATCAGGAATAAAGGTCGATATGAACCGCAGTGATAGTGATGAATACATAGAATATTATATAAAACTTGAAAAAAAGTAATTAACTTAATAGTTATCGAAGAAATTAAGCCAAAAGTTAAAGAGGTGAAAAGATGGGAAAAAAAATAGCTATTGTCAATCAGAAGGGTGGTGTTGGCAAAAGTACAACAGCTGTAAATCTCGGAGCAGGTCTAGCAGAAGCAGGTAAAAAAGTGCTTTTAATTGATCTTGACCCACAAGGGAATGCCAGCAGTGGTCTCGGGGTAGAGAAATCTGAATTAGAATATACAAGCTATGATATTTTAATTGAAGCTGAATCTGTTTTTAGTGTAATTATGGAAACAGAAACAGATAATTTGGATTTAATACCTGCTAATATTGAACTTGCAGGTGCTGAAATCGAATTAGTATCAATAATATCAAGAGAAAGTCGTTTGAAAAAATCTCTAGTAGAAATTAATGAGGATTATGACTTTATTATCATTGACTGCCCACCATCACTGGGACTTTTGACTCTTAATGCTTTAACAGCTGCAGATAGTGTTATGGTTCCAATTCAATGTGAATATTATGCTATGGAGGGTCTTGGGCAGCTTATGAATACAATCGAATTGGTGCGCAAAAATTTAAATCCTGATTTGAGGATAGAAGGTGTTCTGATGACCATGTATGATGCTAGAACAAATTTATCAGAACAGGTTATCGAAGAAGTAGAAGAATATTTTTCGGATTTGATGTTCAATACAATTATACCCAGAAATGTTCGTTTAAGTGAGGCTCCAAGTTTTGGAACATCAATTCTTGAGTATAGTTCCAATTCAAAGGGAGCAGAAGCATATAGAAAGCTGGCAGAGGAAGTGGTATCTAGTGAGTAAAAAAAGATTAGGTAAAGGTTTAAGTGCTCTTATTAAAAATGATGAAAATATAGACCAAAGTAGAGTTGATGAGATTTTTATAGATCAAATTGAAGCAAACCCTTTTCAACCAAGGACAAATTTTGATGAAGAAGCTTTAAAAGAGCTGGCTGCATCGATAAAAGAAAAAGGATTAATCCAGCCGATTACAGTTAGAAAAATTAAAGCTGAAAAATATCAGTTAGTGGCAGGGGAAAGGCGTTGGCGGGCTTCTCAAATGTTGAACCTTGATAGAATACCAGCTGTAATTAGAGATTTTGATGATCAGGAGATGCTTGAAATAGCACTGATTGAAAACTTACAGAGAGAGGATCTGGACCCTATTGAAGAAGCCAAAGCATATAAAGAGATGATTGATAATTTTGATTTAACTCAGTCTGCACTTGCGGAGCGGGTCGGAAAAAACAGATCGACAATAGCAAACATGGTGAGATTACTCAATTTATCTGATAAAGTTAAAAGTCACCTGTCTAGGGGAAGCATAAGTGTTGGCCATGCAAGAGCTCTATTGTCTTTGGATGAAGAGACAACACAAACTGCAGCCTGCGAAAATATAATCATACAGGATTTAACAGTTAGAGAAACTGAAAATTATGTAGAAAAACTAAAAAATCCATTGGAAAAAAGCACGGAAAAAAATAAAAAAGAAAAACTTTCTGAAGACTGGCTGTATGCTGCTGAAAAACTTGAAAAAAGTTTAGGCAGCCCCGTTAAAATTAAAAAACGCAAAAAAAACAATTTATTAACTATTGAACTGGATTCTTTTGATAAATTGGAAGAAATCATTGAAAAGTTAAATTAACATCACAATTATTTTTATAAAAAGCATAGAATGTTTCACGTGAAACATTTTTGATCATTAGAGAATAGATAGGTGGTTTTTAATGATAGGGACTATAGTAAATATTGGTGCAGTACTCGCCGGAAGCACTGTTGGTATTCTTTTTAGAGGCAAATTCCCAGAAAAAATTCAAACTTCTGTAATCCATGGTATAAGTCTGGCTGTTCTTTTGATTGGATTTCAAATGGCTTTTAGCATAGAGAAATCAGAAGATATTTTACTTGTGATATTTAGTCTGGTGATTGGTGCAGTTATTGGTGAACTTCTTGAAATTGAAACCAAATTAAATAACTTTGGTCAGGGAATAAAAAATAAAATTGGCGGCAAAGATGATCTTTTTGTGCAGGGATTTGTTCAGGCAAGTCTCATCTATTGTGTAGGGGCTATGGCAATTATGGGCTCTATTCAGGATGGATTAAACGGTGATCCCAGCATATTATTTACAAAATCATTGCTTGATGGTACTACAGCTGTTGCTTTTGCTGCAAGCACCGGTATTGGAGTGGCATTTTCTGTTATACCTATTTTCATATATCAGGGAAGTATTACTATTTTGGCGGGCTGGGCAGAGGCTTTTTTAACTCAAGATATGATTAGAATAATGACATCTACAGGAGGTCTTTTAATTGCTGCGATTGGATTTAATATGCTTGGCAAAACAAAAATTAAAACCGGCAACTTACTTCCTTCACTTGCAGTTGCTATAATACTGGCAGCTTTTGTTTTTTAATTTGTGTTGAATAAGATTTTTTCGCAAATATTATCAAAAAAATGTAAAGAAAGTTAGTGTAAAATAAAAGTGGGAATTAAGAATTGATTTATGTAAATAGGCAGGAATTTTAATACAAATAAAGAAGGAGCCTCACAAGGACAATTCAAAAAGAAAGGAGTGAGGCCCCTCGGAACTTGATTTAAGAATATTACAAAATGAAACTAACTTCAAGGATTTAGAGAAAAAAATTTATTTTTGCAATAATTGAAGAAATAAGATATAATAAAGTAAAGAAAATACATCGGGTGAAGGCTGAATGAGAGACCATTATGATGGCGCCGAAGGAGCAAGGAGAACCGAAACTCTCAGGCAAAAAGAATTCAGCTGGACGAAACTCTGGACATAATATTTAAAGTGAACAGGGAGTCGGATTTAATTCCGGCTCCCTGTTTTTTTTGAAGGAGGAAAAAATGAAAAAGACTCCATTACACCACACACATAATGTTTTGGGAGCTAAAATGACAGACTTTGGTGGCTGGGAAATGCCGGTAGAATACAGCAGTATTATTGATGAACATCATGCTGTAAGAAATCATTGTGGACTCTTTGACATCTGTCATATGGGAGAAATAATGATCAGCGGAGAAAAAGCAGCTCAATCTGTACAAATGTTAATTAGCAATAATCTTAATAAACTTGAATATGGTAAGGTATTATATACTCCTATCTGTAAGGAAGATGGTGGTATTATTGATGACCTTCTTGTTTACATGCTGGGAGAAGACAGCTATTTACTTGTTGTAAATGCTGCAAATAAAATTAAGGATTATAATTGGATTAAAGAAAATATACATACTGAAACAAAAGTTGAGGATTTATCTGATTACTATGCAATGCTTGCACTTCAGGGGCCTGAATCGAAAAGTATATTAAAACAGCTGACTGATGCTGAATTGGAGAGTATTGACTACTATCATTTTATAGAGGCAGAAGCGGCAGGTGTAGATATGATAATTTCTCGAACAGGTTATACTGGAGAATTAGGCTATGAACTCTATTTTTCAGCAGAGAAAGCAGAAGAAATCTGGCAGATACTGATCAAAGCTGGAGAAGAATTTAAATTAATGCCGGCAGGTCTTGGAGCAAGGAACACACTGCGTCTGGAAAAAGGTTATGCTCTTTATGGTAATGATATTGATGAAAGCACAAATCCAATAGAAGCAGGTTTGGGCTGGACTGTTGATCTTGATGGTGATGATTTTATTGGAAGAGAGAGTCTGATTAAAATAAAAGAAAATTGCTGCAGCCGCAGGCTTAAAGGCTTTATTATTACTGGCAGAGGAATGGCTCGACATGGATATGAAATATATGCTGACAGCAAAAAAATTGGCCGGGTTACTAGTGGTAGTTATTCCCCTAGTCTCAAAAAAAGTATTGCTATGGGATATCTTGCTGAAGAATATTCTGAGCTTGGAAGTAAAATACAGATAAAAATTAGGGATCGTTTTGTAGAAGCTGAAGTAGTAGAACTTCCCTTTCTTTGAAAAGTATAAGAAGTTAAAAAATCTTGAAGTGTTTGTAAAATCGCTTATATTATTATTTTAAATAATTTAAAAATTATAAGGAGGAGTTAAAATGAGTGTAAAAGATGATCTGCTGTATTCAAAGGATCATGAGTGGGTTAGAGAAGAGGACGACATATTAGTAATTGGTATTTCTGACTTTGCTCAGGAAGAACTTGGAGATATTGTTTTTGCTGAACTACCTGAAGTTGAAGAAGAGTTTGAAACAGGGGATAGTTTTGGTGTACTGGAATCTGTTAAGGCTGTGTCTGATACATTTATACCATTAGGGGGAAAAGTAGTTGAAGTTAATGAAGAACTGCTGGATCACCCAGAATTAATTAATGAAGATCCATATGGTGATGGGTGGCTTATAAAGATTGATCCCTTTGATGATACTGAACTGGATGAATTACTTACAGCAGAGGAGTATACTGAATTTCTAGAGGAGGAATAAGGATGGATTATATTTCTAATACTACAGCAGAAACAGAGAAAATGCTTAAAACCATTGGTGTTAATGCTGTAGAAGATCTTTTTAAAATGATCCCTGAAGAAGTTGCTCTTGAAGAAGATTTAAAAATCGATTCTGGTATTTCTGAGCTGGAATTAATGAATTTGGCTCAAGAAAAAGCTTCTAAAAATAAAAGTCTTGCTGACCAGCTCTCATTTTTAGGAGCAGGAGTTTATGATCATTATGTACCAGGGGTAATTGATCACTTGATTTCTCGTTCAGAATTTTATACAGCTTACACCCCATATCAGGCTGAACTCAGCCAGGGAACTTTAGAGGCAATATATGAATATCAGAGCATGATTTCAGAACTGACAGGGATGGGTATTGCAAATGCTTCTATGCTGGATGGAGGTTCAGCGGCAGCAGAGGCTGTTACTATGGCTGCAAGAATATCCAGAAATAAAAAGATTATACTTCCAGAAACAATTAATCCAGCCTATAGAGAGGTTATCAAAACTTATGGAGCTGGCCAGGATCTTGAATTTGTTGAAATAGAGAGTGAAGCAGAAATAATAGATCCTTCTCAGATTGCAGAAAACATAGATAAAGATACAGCAGCTGTTATTGTTCAATATCCAAACTTTTTTGGTTCAATAGAAAAAATGAATGAAATAGCCGAAATTATTGAAGAAAATAAGAAAGTCATCTTTATTGTGATTGCAAATCCTATTTTACTTGGAGTTTTAAAACCTCCTTCTGATTATGGAGCAGATATAGTTGTTGGGGAAGCTCAAAATCTTGGTAATGGTCTTAATTATGGTGGCCCTTACCTGGGATTTATGGCATGTAGAGATGAAAGAAAAATGCTCAGACAGCTGCCAGGACGGATAGTGGGTAAAACTACTGATGTTGATGGAAAAGAAGGTTTTGTTTTAACACTTCAGACACGTGAACAGCATATAAGAAGAGAAAAAGCTACCTCCAATATATGTACAAACGAAGCTCTGAATGCACTTATGGCAACTATTTATTTAGCTGTTATGGGTAAAAAGGGTTTAAAAGAAGTTGGAAACCAGTCATATCATAAGGCACATTACCTTGCTGAAAAAATTGATAAAATTCCCGGGTTTGATGTTGCCAACAAAAATAATTTTTTCCATGAGTTTGTTGTTAAAAGTGTTAAAAAAAGCGAAGAAATAAAAACACAGCTTGCCAAAGATAATATAATTGCTGGCTATAATTTGGATAAAATAGGAAAAGAAGGGCTTTTGATAGCTGTTACAGAAAAGAAAACAAAAGAAGAGCTAGATAAATTCGCAGAAAAACTGGAGGTGCTTTAAGTGGAAGAGAAATTAATTAAAGATTACAGCAGTCCTGGACGTACAGCTTATTCTTTACCACCACTTGAGGTAACAGAAAGCAGCTTAGAGAATGATATAAAAGACTATCTGCGCGATGATTTAGATCTGCCAGAGGTTAGTGAAGTAGATGTAGTAAGACACTATACTGCTTTGAGTGAAATGAATTATGGAGTTGATTCAGGTATTTATCCACTTGGGTCATGTACAATGAAATATAATCCAAAAAGAAATGAAAGAATAGCAAGAATGACTAAGCTAAGCTATCTGCATCCATACCAAGAAGTAGAAGATGTTCAAGGTTCATTAGAAATTCTTTATCAATTGAAGTTGGACTTAGCAGAAATAAGTGGTATGGATGAAATAACTCTGCAGCCTGCTTCTGGTGCTCATGGTGAATTTACATCTCTAATGATAGTAAAAAAATATTTTGAAGATCGCGATGAAGAAAGAACAAAGGTTATAGTACCTGATTCTGCACATGGAACGAATCCGGCAAGTGCAATCATGGCCGGATATGATGTGATAGAAATTGCATCAAATGAACGAGGAATGGTTGACCTTAAGGAACTTAAAGAGGCAGTGGGTGAAGATACAGCAGCTTTAATGCTTACTAATCCAAATACACTTGGCATATTTGAAGAAGATATACTTGAGATAACAAAGATTGTCCATGATGCTGGTGGATTAATATATTATGATGGTGCTAACATGAATGCTATCATGGGTTATGCAAAACCTGGTGAGATGGATTTTGATTTAA
>CAZYRX010000057.1:8530-12560 GCA_964649895.1 uncultured Halanaerobium sp. | reverse complement strand
ATTATTAGATGTTTAATTTTCCTCTCGATGATTTACAAAAATATAATTTTAAATTATAATAAGGATTGAAGCAAGGGGAGGGTTGTTAAAAATGAAAAATAAATATCAAGAACTTAAAGAGTGGTTCGATTCATATACAAAAAAATTTGTAATGCAGCACAAAAAGGATCAAAAAAATATAAATTTAAAAATAGACCACAGCAGAAGAGTAACTAAAGATATGGAAGAAATAATAGAAGGCTTTATGATGACCGAAGAAGAAAAGTATTTAGCCAGAATCATTGCTCTTTATCATGATATCGGTCGTTTTAAACAATATAAGGAATATCAGACTTTTTCTGATTATAAGTCTGAAGATCACGGCAGGCTTGGAGTAGAGGTGATCGAAGAAAACAAACTCATAGATGATCTAAATCAGGATTATCAAAAGATCATTTATAAAGCGATTGAGCAGCATAACAATGCAAAAATTGATGAGGATTACTTTGATAATGAAAAAGAAATATTTTTTGCAAAATTAATTCGCGATGCAGATAAACTTGATATCTTTAATATCTTCGTCAATCGCTATCAAGATGGAAATCAAAAGGATTTTATAATAAAGCTTTCGACTGAAGCCAGAATCAGTGATGAAGTATATCAAAATGTTTTAAAAAAAGAACCCATAAATTATGATAGGCTGGAGACACTGAATGATCTCAAAATGATGCAGTTGACCTGGATTTATGATATTAACTTTGCAGAGACAGTCGAGATCATTAAAGAGAGAAGATATCTCGAAATTATCTATAATTCTATGGGAAATAATGAAAAAGCTGCCCATGTTTATAAAGAGATCAAGAGTTATATTAACTGAAAATCTTCACTATCAGATTATTATAATCCTTATTCATCTGTCTGCAAAAACTCAATGAATTCTTGAACTAATTCTGGATCAAACTGAATATCTGAACATTTTTTTAGTTCTTTGATAGCTTGTTCTTTATTCATCGGGTTTTTAGATAGACTGCCGCTGATCATCAAATCATAAGCATCTATAATTGCAACTATCCTCGCGAGATAAGGAATATCTTTCCCTTTTAATTGTCTAGGATAACCACTCCCATCCCAGTTTTCGTGGTGAGAATATATCTCTTCTGATACTACTGCAAATTCTTCAGAAGAGTTTGCAATTTTATACCCTTTCTCTGGATGTTTTTTTATTATTTTCAGCTCTTCAGCTGTTAATTCAGTAGGTTTTTTTAAAATTTCTTCAGGAATAGTTATTTTTCCTATATCATGTAGATCAGTAAGGAGTAAGAGTCTATTTAATTCTGAATTAGATAAATCTAATTTTTCAGAGAATGCTTTTGCTAACTTCTTCATTTTTGCTGTATGCTCTCTTCTTTCATTACTTTTTGTTTCTAAAGTGCTCAGCATTCCCTTTACTAAATTACTCTTAATGCTTCTGCTTTCTGATAATTTATTGTTATACATATTATTATCAGCTTTTCTTAAAACCTCATATATATCTTGACTTGATTCTTCTTTTGTAGAGACACCTAATGCTATTGAAACGGTTAAATGATCATTTTCTGTTTTTTTAGCTCTATTTCTAATTCTTTTTATTATTTTCTCTGCCCCTGATCTGTTAGTATGTGGCAATAATAATGCGAATTCATCTCCACCCTGACGGGCTAATATATCTTCTTGTCTAATTTCTTCTTTTAATATTCCAGCAGCTTTAGCAAGCAGATCATCACCCTTTTTGTGTCCTAAACTATCATTTATAATTTTTAAACCATTAATATCGGCGATAATAATGCTGATAGGGAGCTGCCTTTTTGTATCTAATCTCTCTAGTTCTTCTTCAAAAAATCTTCTGTTATATAAACCGGTTAAACTATCTTTATAAGTTAAATCCCTTATCCTCTGATCACCTTTATATTTTGAAAATGCATTTGTGATAATGTCAGTGAATATTTTTAATAATCTTATTTCTTCTTTCGAATATTCTTTATGATTTTCTACTGAATCAAAGCCAAAAAAACCAAATAATTCATTTTCTATAACCATAGGCATTAAAGCAGCCGATTTTATACCTTGTCTCATGAATATTTTTTGTTCAGCTTCTGCTTTTTTACCAAGTTTATTAACATCTTTAATGTATATATATTCATTTCTAGATAATTGCTCCATCAACCACGTAAAATTATCGGAAAGAAGATCCTGCAGATTTTCTTTTTCGGATTTAATGCCATTATTGCACCATTCATGAGTATTGGTCATAGTTCTAGTTTTATCAGCAAACTGAAATATATAACTTCTATCTACATCAAAAAAAACGCCAACTTCTTTTAACGATATATTTATTTTCCTATCGATATTAGCTGAATTAATTTCTAATAAATTTGCTGATATTTGAGCAAGTGTTTTTTGAAATTTAAGCTGAAACTCTAATTTTTCTTCCTGCCTTTTTCTATCGGTTATATCGCGTTGTATGCCTGTATATGCATAAACTTCTCCCTCACTATCTTCTATAGGAGTTATTTTAAATTCACAGATAAAAGTAGAACCATCTTTTCTCTTATTCAATATTTCAGCCTCATATATTTCACCATTGGAAATTTTATCATAAATTTCTTGCTGTATTTCATTTGATAAATCTTCTGCATTAAATATTTCTGGGGTTTTACCTTTTAATTCTTTGAGTGTATAACCAAATAATCTTTCTGAAGCTTTATTTATATATTGTATTTTAAAATGTTTATCTGTAAGCATAACTGAATCTGAAATATTAGTCATAGCTTTTGCTAAAAATTGCAATTCTTTTTCTCTTTTTTTCCTTTCTGTAATATCTAAGTGAATACCTACCATCTTAAGAGGTTGATTATTCTCAGTCCAGTTCACTATTCTACCCCTGTCATTCATCCAAATCCAGCGGCCATCTTTATGTTTCATTCTTATTTCTGTATCATATTCATCAATCTCACCATCAAAATGTTTTTGTGTCTTATTTAGTGCTCTTTCCAAATCCAGAGGGTGGATAAGATTTTGCCAGGTTTCTATTGTCGTTGGGGAGATTTCTTCTAAACTATAGCCAAGCATTTCTGCCCATCTATCATTAAAAACTGTTTCTCCTGTTTGGATATTCCACTCCCAGGTTCCAGCATTAGTTCCTTCGATTATTAGATCTAATCTAGTTTTCTGATTATTTAAGTTGTCTTGTATGAAAAGAAGTTCGAGGTCATCTTCAATTAATGTTTTAAATTCTCTCATTAAATTTTTGTGTTTTTCTTTTAAATACAGGCTTTTATTATCAAGAATACAGAGGGTGCCAAATGATTCACTATCCGGCCAGTTGATGGGTAGACCATAATAAGAAATCATATTGAAATCAATATCAGGATTGTCTTTCCAGGCTTCTTCAGACAATGCGTTTTCGATTAAAAGCTCGTTATTTCTGCCGATAACTGTTTCACAGTAAAGACCTCTGCCTAGAAACTCACTATCTCCAGCCGTATAAGGATTATCTTTATTCTCATTTTTGAGCAGCACTTCAATTTTCTGCTCATTTATTTTCATGATTAAAACAGCAGGAACATCAATAATATCTGCTGTTGTATTAACAATATTCTGCCATTTATTTAAGAATTTATTATCTATTTCTGGTTTGCTTTGATTGCTAATACTTACTTCCTTAAATTGCTGTTCTTCTCTCAAAAAAACATTTGTTTTCACTGGAAATCCTCCTAAATACATAAATATAATACATTTTTTTCTTATTATGTAACATTAATTATATAGTAATTGTTACTGATTTTAAAGTAATTCTAAAAAAATCATATTATTTTTACTGAATTTTCAGCTGGCACGAGTAGGACGGGTATTGGAGAATTCTCTGCAACTTCAATAATATTTTGGGCTGGACTACCATGTCTAACTTCTATATTGCAGCGGCTATTTATATTTTCCGCAGTTAATTCTTTATGAATGCCTTTTTTAAACATGATTCCACCCCTTTTCAATTATTAAGCAAATCAACTTAAAA
>CAZYRX010000057.1:0-8430 GCA_964649895.1 uncultured Halanaerobium sp. | reverse complement strand
CCTTTTTTAAACATGATTCCACCCCTTTTCAATTATTAAGCAAATCAACTTAAAAAATAAAAAGGCCGAAAAAGCTTTTAAACTCTTCCCGGCCTTTGAAAATTAAATTTAATAAATTTCTCAATAATTAGCTAATTAACTCTTTGATTTCATCTACTGTTGCAACTCTACCTTTAATCTTTACTTCATCATCAATGCCGATCGCTGGTGTACTCATGATTCCAGCCTGTGCGATTTCTTTCATATCTTCAACCTTTACTATCTCTGCTTCTACACCTGTCTCTTCAAGTGCTTTCTTTGCGTTATCAGCCAGATTAACACAGTTTTTACATCCAGGACCATAAACTTTAATTACCACAATAACCACTCCTAATATTTTTATTTTTTATAATAGATAGGAAATATTAATATTTCCTATGTAAACAGTTTTATAATTTTATATTATATTCATCACAAAATTGAACATGTAACCAACACCAATTATTGAAAAGCCAACAACTGTAACGAAAACTGTAATCAACTTTGGTTTAATAACTTTTCTTAAAATTATCATTGCTGGCAGTGATAATGCTGTTGTAGCCATCATAAAACTCAGGGCTGTTCCAAGTGCTACACCTTTTCCCATAAGTGCCTCTACTATAGGTATTGTTCCTACAGCATTTGCATATAAAGGTATTCCTACTGCAACAGCTGCAATAACCGACAGAGGATTATTTGGTCCAGCATACTGGGCAAGCAGGTCTGCCGGAGCATAACCATGAATTAAAGCACCAAGACCAATACCGATAATTACATATTTCCAGACTCTTCCTACAATTTCTTTAACTTCTTCTTTTGCAAAAGTAATTCGATCATTCCAGTCCAGTTCTTCGATCTCATCTTCTCCTGCACTGATTTGGTATACATATTCTTCAACATATTTTTCCATGCCAAGTTTTTCAATAACAATACCACCGATAACTCCTACCAATATACCACTTATCAAATATAGAGTTCCGATTCTCCAGCCAAAAATGGTATAAAGCATAACAAGTGCAACCTCATTTACTATAGGTGAAGTAATTAAAAATGAAAATGTGACTCCCAGTGGAATTCCTGATTCAACAAATCCTATAAAAATAGGGACCGAAGAACAGGAACAAAATGGAGTTACAACACCCAGAACTGAAGCCATCAAATGGGCAGTAAACTTTTTATAATTACTCAAAAGTTTTTTTGTCTTTTCCGGTGGAAAAAAACTTCTGATAATAGAAATTACAAATATCATAATACTCAATAAAAAGATGATCTTTATTGTATCATAAAAGAAGAAATGAACAGACTCTCCTAATCGTGTAGCAGCATCAAGTCCCATCCAGTTATAGACAAGTAAATCAGCAAATGCATCAATCATTGACAACAGCTCCTTTTTCTATCTTTTTCTTTTATTTCAGATGGAGAATTTAGATTTCTCACTTTTTTAGAAAGATTATTTAGATTTAACTCTTCTAAAGAACGAGAATGCAGTGCAATTAAATCAGAAAGGTATTTATCATAAGCCTTTCTATTTAATGAATAATAAGTCCATTTGCTGCTTTTTTCTTCATCTAATAAGTCTAATTCTTTAAAATAAGACAAATGCTGAGATATGCTTGATTGTGATTTGTCGAGCAGTTCTTCAAGCTGACACACACAATATTCTTCTTCTAAAAGCAATTTTAATATTTTTAATCTATTTTCATCTGCAATACATTTTAAGAATAAAAGTAGTTTTTCCATATTTTCACCTTCAATTTATTTTATATTAATATTTACTAATTAGATTATATAGTGAAATATTTATCTTGTCAAATTTAATTGTTAATTGTTTTGATTATATTATTATAAAATTATTTAAAAAATCAAGTAATTGATTTATAAATGCTTATATAGCAGCTTTAATGAGTCTTTGACTATTTGAAGATATGAATTTAGCTCGTATAAATATAAAAGATTATTTTAAAAATAATTATAAAAATAAGTATTTAATTTATATATATATTAATAAATATTAATTCAGAAGAACAAAAAAACCCGCCTTGCGGCAGGATATTAGTAAAATAACTCTACTCTAAATATTATGAAGTTAAATTAAGATAGGGATATATATTTTAATCCAGTAAATTTTCAACATGCCTTCTACCTGTTTGGGTCATTTTTAATTCTTCTATATCATCAATAGATAAATTTGTGGTTTCAAGATATCCTTTATTAACTGCATCTTCTATAGTTCTGGAGATAGCTTTACTTGACATATTTGTTTTATCTTTAACATTTTTCAATTTTGCTGACTCTCCATGTCTTCCACCTAAATAATATACGGTGACAAGTAATTTTTCAAAATGCTTTTGTTCAAATGCCTTATTACTGCTATCTATTTCTTTTAGAAAAATTTCTAATTCTCCAAACATGATCTATCCCTCCCTATTCTTTTATTCTCGTAAATACTTTCTGCTTCTCAACTTTAAAATTTAATTTAAAATCTAAAATGCCAAGACTCAAACCATAACTATTATTTTCTCTTTGTATTGTTATATTTGTTTATGCAGAGTAAATATCCTTTGCCAGCAAGGATTATTTGTCATTCTCTTTTTCTTTAACCTCAACTTTAACTTCTGCTTTTTTAATTGCATTTTTAGTAGAGTTAAAAATATCTGCTTCTTTTCTAAAGATATTAGCTTTTCCGATTTCTTCTATAAATTGATAGTTTTCAAACAGCTCATATATTTCCACACTTACTCCACTAAATATTACTTCTCCATTACTATCTTTTACTTTTTGAACAAACTTTTTTAGTTCTTCAATCATTGTCATATCTAAATCACTTACATCTCTCATTCTTATCAAAAATATTTTCTCTTCTTGAAAGGCTTTATTAAGTCTTTCTCTTAAATCTTCTGCAGCATTAAACTGCATTATACCGGCTAAATTTATTATTATATAGCTATCATCTTTTATCTTTTTATAATCTTCATCGGAAAATTCGTTTTCCTCTTGATCCTCATAGCTAATATAAGAGTAATCGATCTCACTTGTGGTCTTTAAAACAAAGATAATCGAGACTATCACTCCTGCATAGATAGCATAATCAAGTCTTGGAGTAAAAATGGCAGTTGTAAATGTAAGTAAAAAAACTACTAAATCCATTTTAGTTGATTTTAAATTTTTCTTAATTTCTTCAAGATCAATCATTTTAAAAGCTACAAAAATAACCACTACCGCAAGGGAAGATATTGGTATTAATCTAACTATAGGTCCTAAAACAACTACTGCCAAAAGAACAGATAACCCAGATATTAATTCTGATATTCTAGTTTTAGCACCAGCCTCATAGTTGGCAAATGACTTAGTAAATGATCCAGTTATTGCAAAACCATTGAAAAAAGAACAGATAATATTTGTTATTCCCTGTCCAATAAATTCTTTTTCTATCTCTGCTAATTCTTCTGTCTGTTTTTCCATATATTTGACAATCGATAAAACCTGGATAAAACCAATTATAGCTATCGATAAAGCTGAACTCCATAATCTATTGATCAAATTCCAATTCATCTCGAAAAAATTAAATTTAGGAATTGAAGATTCAAATTTCCCAACTAATTCTATTTGATCTTGCCAGTTAAAGACATATACAAGGACAACCGAAATTAAAATCGCTGTCAGATATGAAGGCAGTTTTGGAAATAATTTTTCACAGAGCAATATAACTGCTAAAGTGATTAAGCCAATCAATAAAGCATAATAATTGGTGTGTTCTAGATTCAGTATCACTAGTTTTAATGAGCTAATCATATTACCACCATATTTTACAGGTAATTCAAGTAATTTGCTTAACTGACTCCCTGCAATAATTAAAGCCACAGCAATTGTAAGACCCTGAATAACAGAATCAGAAACAAAGTTTACTAAATTACCCAACTTTAAAGCTGTTAATACAATCTGAATAATTCCTGTGAGAAAAGTTAAAATTAATACTCCCTGTAGATAATTTGATGGTCCAATAATATCAAGACTATTTAAAGTACTGGCAATTGTTACTGCAACTATATTGGTTGGTCCTACTATCATGTAGCTAGAAGTCCCTGTAAAAGTTGCTGCTAAAGTGGAAATTACAAATGTATAAATACCATAAACAGGATTCAAACCAGCTATCATAGCATAAGCCATCACCTGAGGCAGACTAATTGCCGCTACAGAAATTCCTGCTGCAGCATCTGATTTTAAATATTTTAATTTGTAATTTTTAAACAGTTCAATAAAATTTAAAACCATTATTTCCCCGCCTCTTTATGATTAATATTGATCAATATTTTTTTGCTTTAAGTTGCTGCTGCAGCCTTTCATTCCTGATTAACAGAAGAAATCTATATTTTGATATTCAAATCTTATTATATATATATATTTATCTATCAATCAGATATTCCCTTTCTATCTTATCTAATTATACAAAAAAAAGACCTCCAGTTATATAAACTGGAAGTTTAAAATTTGACATAAATAATTACTTGATTTATTTTTATTTAAATACAGCTTTTAATTTCATCCAACAGTTAAATAACTGCTTTTTATAGTTACCATCCTAAATCAAAATCAACATTAAAAGGTTCTAAACTCGAACGGCTTCCATCTGCTGCCACTACTTTGATATCCCAGGAAATATTTGCTCCTCTTGCAGGTTGTCCATTAAAAACTGCTGCATTATTTAGCAGTACCCATTTATCAGCTGTTGCATATGTAGATCTTAAATATACTTCAGCACCTACTGGTAAATTAGCTGCTTCTGCATTCAGCTGCCATGGAATACTAGAAGTCAACTCAATATTTCCTGCATTTTCGATTATATAAGCACCATCTAAAGCTCTGCTTGCATAAACTGGATCAAATTCTACTACACTATTGTAACTGAGTTCCTGGTCAAGTTCAATAACAGTCGCCGAAATTTCGGATGTAGCTGTAGCCCAATTACCAGCTGCTCCCACCATCTGTAAATTAAAACTAAAAACTGCTAACAATACAAAAATAAATAAAACAAAAATCTTCTTTTTCATTTTAAATCCTCCTTTTGCAACCAGGCTTTCTTCAGCACAAAGATCCTTGGTTTTGTGTCCTTACTTCACAGCAAGTTTACCCCTCGAGGAGAGCTAAAAAAACAAAAAAACTGAAGTCATAAAAATGACGACAGTTAAGGCAAATTTCCCTTATCAGGTAGCTTAGCGACCATTGCAGTTAGCTTTAGGTCCCGAGCTTTGCGCCTTTATTCTTTCGAAAAAAGTAGCCCTTTTCTGTCAGGGTATTATTTTAATTGTAATTAATTATATCAATATATGTTGTATTATGTCAAGTTATTTCGAAATATATTTAAAATAATGGTAATTTGTTTCTTTTTTCAACACTCAAGCAGCAGTAAAAACCTATCAGCTTTTTTAGACTGATAGGTTATCTACTAAAGTTCTTACTACGCTATGGCAAAGTAATTATTACACTAAACACACCAGTATAAGTTCCAGGAGTCTGAAGAGGATCTACTTCTAAAGTGGCACCTACATTGAAATATTCGGTATAATCATTTCCTATAATACCAGTACTGTTTGTGTCAAAGTCTACAACTGACATAGATGCTGAACCGTTATAAACGGTGATTTCTCCATTTGCTGGCAGTACAACACTAAAATTACTGCCGGCCGGTCCCTCAAGTTTAAATTCTGCAGACTGATAATCTTCCAGATGAACTGGAGAATCATAGTTTATTCCACCACTAGGATAAACGGTAACAGTAGTGCCAACAGCATCGGCAGAAAAACTACCGAAATTAAGATCTGCTTCCCGGCTTAATGTATAGTACTCTGCAGCATCTATTGTAAAAGATTTAGTTTTTACTGAGTTTGCATCATATTCAACATCTACAAAAACTTCTGTACACACACCTGGGAGAATCCAGTATCCATCTATATAAAATTCCTGCGCTGGTGATTTGGGGGTGCCACTTTCTTTTTTCTCTAAGACCTCTCCGACTTCAAATGATTTAATTTGGTCTCCACCACTACAGCTTAGTACTATAGAGTCAATATATTTATCTGTAGCCGAAGTATTTGAGATCCAAACTGAGATGACATGTAATTCATAACCTTCATCAACCCTATCAATTTCATATTCAAAATCTTCTATCACAATATCACCCTGGGCCAGTACTGATCCAGCTGAAAGTAAAGTCAAAAAACTAAATACAAAAGCAAAGAGCAAAAATATTTTTAAATAACTAGAAAACCGCTCTTTAATTTTCATATCTGTTCCCTCCTTTCCGGATAAATCTAATTCCATTCCTAACAAATATATTACTGTTCACTCTCAAGTATCCATTCAAATCCAGAAATATAACCACCTTCTGCAGGAAGTTCAACTTCTTTTAGTTCAGGCTTTTCAAGCCCTCTTCTTTCTACGGATTCTGGTGAAATCCTAAGCAGATAAGAACCTGGTTTCAATTCTGGTATATAGAAATATCCATCATATGCAGTAGCAGTAGTTCTTATTATTTGCTTATCTTCGTCAAGAAGCTGTACAGAAATTCCGCTTAAACCTCTATTATTTCTTTCCTGCTCAAGATATACATAACCACCAATCTCACCTGTCATTACAACCGGGAGATCAAGCTTAAAAGTCTTACCGGCTCTAGGAATGAAACTAACTCCCTCGGGATCAAGAACCAAGAATGGATCTTCCAGAGTTTCCGGATCAATAGCAATATCAGTTTTATGATCAGGGAAGATATCTGTGATTATAGCATTTCCATTTTCATCTGTTCTGGCACTATGAGTTCTGCCATTAACCTTATATCCTACCCCTTCAATAGGTCTTTTTTCTTCACCCAGATCGAGATAGGTATTAACAGAAACTGCTCCATAGCGGGCAGAAGTTCCTGATTCAAATCCTCTCTCTTCTCCTGTCCAACCAAAACTGGTGCTGACATTAAAACCTAACTCCCAGCTGTCATCATTATCAGTATAACTTGCATTTAAACCAACTCGATAGCTATCTTTATCTCGAGTGATGCTGGTAGTATAGGTATTGAAGTCTCCTTCTAAATCGTGATCCAGGCGCAAATTGAATCTATGGTCATCATCGATACGCCCCTGAAGTTCTGCTGCTATATTCTGAGCATCATAAGGTGCAATATCATAACCTAATTCTCCACGAA
This sequence comes from uncultured Halanaerobium sp., assembly GCA_964649895.1. Lineage (GTDB taxonomy): Bacteria > Bacillota > Halanaerobiia > Halanaerobiales > Halanaerobiaceae > Halanaerobium. Next base: position 1,220 of record CAZYRX010000057.1, on the reverse strand, counting down.
GCCAGTATCTGCCGAGATATCTATAAACCCATAATTTACCACTACCGCTGGTATTATCATCTTCTATATCAGCATTAATAGTATTTCTAACTGAAAAACCTCTATAATAGGCCGCTAAATAATTATAGATTTCTGTTATAAGCTGATCATCCTGATATCTATTTCTGCTTAATTCCAGACGAGTACTTAGATTATCAATAACTGGCAGTTTAAAGGATCTCCTTAGTTCCAATTCGGTTCTCCTTTTCAAATTGCTGATTTCTTCACTTTGATAATCATCAAATTCAGCATGTTTTAAAGAAATGTTTGTATCTGCCAAACTGGTATAGAATCCAACTTCTCCACCCTGTCCACCACCAAACTGCTGCAGATAATTTCCTTCCCAAAATAGATTATCTATAGAACCTCGGAGGCCAAAGCGTCCGTAATCTTCTGAGTTTCCATTTAGAGGGATATTAACATAATTTGTAACCAGTGATAAATTTTCATTTATCCCACGTCTGTACTCTAAAGATATTCTATCCTCATCCTCTTCATCTCTACCGATATCGATTCGATAGCGATTCTCACCTGGAGGAATAAGAGAAGAATCTATTCTCAATCTTTCAACTTCTTCATATCTCTGTCCAAATTCATCATAAAAAACAAGTGTAAATTCATTAACCCCATAGCTTATTGGTACATTTTCAAAAATATATCTTTCATCTTCATCTGCACGTTGAAAATCAATTAAGGTCCCATTATCATAAAGCTCTACTTCCCAACCTTCAGGAAGTTCACCTTCAAAAGTATGGGAATAAAAATCTCCAGCGCGAGTATAGGGAAATCCATTAATAGATATTCCCTCAACTGATTCCCATGTTGAAATATCTTTTATTTTAGGCTGATTTAAATCTCCAAGCCAATACTCATAAGCCTTAAGAGGTCCTAAAAGTTCGGGGTCAGGAGAACGTCTTCCTAGCCTTCCACTAACCTCATCAAATGGGTCATCAATTGGGCCCGAAATAAAAAGTCTTCCACTCATATAAAGCAGGTCTCCAGATAAGCGGGTATTATGTCTGCTCGAAGAATCGCCATCTTTACTGTCAGAGTAATAATATCTGAAATCCACAAATGGACCACTAAAAAGCTGATAAGGATTTTCCACTACAGGATAAAGAGGTTTTTCATCTACACTTTTTCTGTCAGACAATCTATCCCACCTATATCTCCTCTGAATT
>CAZYRX010000056.1:0-12666 GCA_964649895.1 uncultured Halanaerobium sp. | reverse complement strand
AAAAATGTTGAATCTGATACAAAAATGAGAACAAGTATCTCTGAATCTTCAAATGAAGAACAAAAAGACGAAAGCTAAAAATTATCTATTTATTTTAATTTTTAGCAGCAGGAGGTGGCAAAGTTCATGGAGGGTTTAATATTCATTATTCCAGTATTACTTGTTTTTCTATTCTTTTTTATTCAGATTTTTCTTCTTTTTAAAAAAGTTTTTTCTTACATTTTCAAGAATATCTCTGAATTAAATCAGGAAATTACTGATAATTACAATTCTACTCCTACTGAAGATAGAGAAGAGACTCAATATTTATTTAACCAAACTTTAGAAAAGCCAGAAGAAGATTATATACCTATTACAGACAGAGATATCAATGAAATTAATAATAAAAATAATCATGAAAAAGATGATGCAGTTGATACTAAAGTTAATATGCAAAAATCTAAGGATACTGTAAGAGAAAAAAACAAAGAAGAAGATCTGGCAAAATCTAAAAATAGAAAAAGTAAGAGCTCAGCATCTGTTTTAAATTTTGAAAAATTAAACGAACTTGAAAAAGCAGTTATCTTTAAAGAAATTTTGGATAGACCTAGAGCTTTGCGAAAATAAAGTTAAATATAAAAGATTTAAACTGTGGTCTTTTTAGGGCTGCAGTTTTTTCTGCTAAATTTGTTTAGTATTTTAAATATGATATAATGTGTAAATAACGATTTAATATATTTTTAATGAAAATAATTTTGCTTTTATGATTTGCATTATATATTAAAGAAGGAATATTTTATTTACTCTAGAACTTAATAAAGTAATAAGGGGGAATATGACAGTTGACTCAAAAGGAGAGCATAATAGAAATAAATGATTACCAGATTGCCCAGAATTTTTTTGGTCATAATGATAGGAATTTAAAATTACTGGAAGATATTCTTTCAGTGAAATTAAGTGGAAGAGGTAATCAGATTAAAATTAAATCAGAAAACTCTAATTTAGAAAATAAAGAAAAAATTATAAAAAAATTATTTTCAATAACTTCTAAAGATAAAGAATTATCACCCAGAAAATTAAAGTATGCAGCAGAATTATTAAAAAGAAATCCTTCTATAGATTTAAGTCATATTTATAATGAAGTTATTCAGGAAAATTATAAAGGTAGAGAAATAAAGCCCAAAACTATGGGACAAAAACTATATATAGAATCAATAAAGAACAGAGATATTGTTTTTGCTATTGGGCCGGCAGGTACAGGAAAAACATATCTGGCTATGGTTATGGCTGTAAAGGGTCTTTTGAATAACCAGATAAACAGAATTGTTTTGACAAGACCAGCTATTGAAGCTGGTGAAAATCTCGGCTTTTTGCCTGGTGATATGCAGGAAAAAGTAGATCCTTATTTGAGGCCTCTGTATGATGCACTTTACGATATTTTAGGCCCAGAAAAAGCCAAACTCTACCAAGAGAAAGATATTATTGAGGTAGCTCCTCTTGCATATATGAGGGGAAGAACCCTTGATGATTCTTTTGTTATACTCGATGAGGCACAAAATACAACCATTGAGCAGATGAAAATGTTTTTAACAAGGATTGGTTTTAATTCTAAAGCAGTAATCACAGGAGATATAACTCAAATAGATTTACCCAGAAAAAAGAATTCTGGATTAGCTACAGTTCCAAAAATACTGAAGAATATCAAAGGCATTGATTTTGTATATTTGACAAGACATGATGTAGTCCGTCATGATCTAGTCAAAGAAATTATTAAAGCATATGAGAGTTATGAAAGTGGGAGCTAATTATGAGATTTTTGCAGAAAATAAAAAGGAGATTTAGTTTGTGGAGAAAGAAGTACCTGGATTTTTCTCCTTTAACCTATAAGTTAATTTGGGCATTTTTATTCTTTGTATTAATATCTCTAACATTAAGTTTGGATTTGATTCCAAATCAAGTTGATCTAGAAGCTGGTCAAGTAAGTCAGACTGACATCACTGCACCAAGAACTATGACATTTATTGATGATGCAAGAACTGAAGAATTAAAGGATAGAGCTTCCGAAAACGCTCCAAGAGTATATGAAGAAGACAGTATTGTTGAGTCTGAGATTAAAAATAAAGTTAAATTAATTTTTGCATCAATAATAGAAGAACGAGAAACTATACTAGAAAATAAATTGCAAAAATCTGAACAAGCTGATGATCAAAGTAGTGATTCATTAAATCAAGATCAAGAAAATGATGATTCAACTGGCACACCAGCTTCAGATGGAGAAAATATAAAAATTTATGATTTAACAAAACTAACTGAAGAAGATAAAAGTAAAATAATTAAAAATGTTAATCAAAATTTAAGTTTTGAATTAAGTGTAGATACACTAGGATTATTAATTATGCTTCCAAAAGAAGAATTAGCTGAATTAAGAGAAAAGATAAATGATCTTTTAAGTTCTGAGCTTTCACAACGAATTTTGCCTTCTGAATTATCCACTTCTAGAAGTAGATTAAGGCAATCCGCGATGGAGCTTGACATTTCTAGAGATAAAAGGCTTGTAGTTTCAGAAATTGCAGAGAAAACAATAGAGGCAAATATGTTCTTGAATACTGAAGCTACACAGCGACGAAGAGCTGATGCAGTTTCGGAAGTAGAACCTGTACAGCGAACTGTTCGCCAGGGTGAGATAATTGTTCGCAAGGGCGATGTTGTAACAGATACAGATATTCAGATATTAGAAAGGTTTGGTCTGCAGAAATCGGGATTGAATTATTATAATATTACTGGGAGAGTTTTAATCACATTTATTATTATTTTTTTATTGGGTTTTTATTTTTATAAATATAAAAAAGAAATCTGGGAAGATAACTCAAAACTATTATTAATTGAGATGCTTATATTTTCAGTAATACTACTTTCTAAAATATTTACTTTCTTTAATAACCCCTTTGTTGATTATTTGATTCCAACTGCTATGGCAGCAATTCTTCTAACTGTTCTAATAGACAGTGATACTGCTTTAATAGCTGTTGTTTTTACTAGTATATTAGCTGCTCCAATTTATGATATGAATTTTAATATAGTTTTAGTTTCTTTGTTAGCTGGTTTAGTAGGAATATACAGTACAACAAAGGTTAAAGAAAGAGGAGATATAATAAGAGCTGGTTTGAATGTCAGTTTGCTGCTTGTTTTTCTAATTGGCGGACTTTCGTTACTGCAGCAGAATCAAGATTGGTATTATTTAGTCTGGGCTATTGGTGGAGGTATTACAAATGGTCTTTTAGTAGGTGTACTTGCAAATGGAGTTCTTCCTTATCTAGAAGATTTATTTGATATGACTTCATCTGTTAAATTACTTGAATTAGCTAACCCCAGTCAGCCTATTTTAAAAAGAATGTTAGTAGAAGCTCCTGGTACTTATCATCATAGTATAATTGTTGGTAATTTAGCTGAGACTGCTGCCGAAGACATAGGTGCAGATTCTCTCCTTGCCAGAGCTGCTACTTATTATCATGATATAGGTAAATTGAAAAGACCATACTTTTTTTCTGAGAATCAATTTGGTGGCGAAAATCCTCATGATAAAACTTCACCAAATTTAAGTGCTTTAATTATAAAATCTCATGTTAAAGATGGAGTAGAACTTGCAGAAAAACATGGATTACCAACTAAAATAATAGATATTATTAAACAACATCATGGGACCAATTTAATCTCATATTTTTATCAGCAGGCTTTAGAAGAAAACAAACATGATGATATAGAAAAGAAAGATTTTCGTTATGATGGACCAAAACCTCAGAGCAGGGAAGCAGCTATAATAATGCTTGCAGATATAACAGAAGCAGCGCTTCGTTCTAAAAAATTCAATAAAAATAATCATGACCGTATTGAAGGAGTTGTTCGAGGTTTAATTAAAGATAAATTGATAGAAAATCAGCTGGATAAATCTGATTTAACATTGACTGATTTAGATACTATTGCCAAAAGTTTTGTAAAAGTATTAACAGGTATTTATCATCAAAGAGTAGAATATCCTGAAAAACTACTCACAGAGATGAAAGGCAGTGATAAAATTGATTAATGTAGATTTTAATAATCAGCAGGAATTTCTAGATATAAATGATGAAATATTATCATTATTAAGAGATGTGATTGTAACTGCAGTTGAGCTGGAAGGATATAGTGGTGGAGAAGTTAGTGTTGCTTTTGTAACTAACGAAAAAATAAAAGAGTTAAATAAAAGATACAGAAAAAAAGATGAAGCTACAGATGTGTTATCTTTTCCAATAGATGAAGAAATATTGGGTGATATAATTATTTCTGCTGAAAGAGCTGCAGCTCAAGCGCAAGAATACGGACATTCTTTAAAAAGAGAACTTGCATATTTAACCGTTCATGGTATTCTTCATCTTTTTGGATATGATCACCACAATAAAAAAGAAAAATCTGAAATGCGGCAAAAAGAGGAGAGAGTGCTGACACAGTTAAATATAAGTAGAGATTAGGTGTTATAATGTGGATTTTAAAAACAATCGAAAGTTTTAATCATGCTATTGCTGGACTGATTCACTCTATTAGAACTCAACTTAATATGCAGATACATTTAACTGCTGCTGTGTTTGTTTTAACTTTTAGTTTATTTTTTGATTTAAGCAGAGTTGAACTAGCTTTAGTAATTATTGCGATATCTATGGTTATTTTTGCAGAACTGATTAATACTGCTGTAGAAGTAGTTATTGATATAATAAGTAGAGAATACAGTTATAAGGCAAGAATAGCTAAAAATATAAGTGCAGCTGCAGTAGTAGTTGCTGCAGGTAATGCGGTATTAATTGCTTATCTGGTTTTTTTTGATAAAATGGAGAAAATTTCTTCTGATTTGATTTTTACTTTGAGACATGAACCACTTCACCTTATTTTTATAAACTTTGTTTTAATATTTATAATTATAATTACTTTGAAGTCAATTTTTATTACAGGAACCCCACTAAGGGGTGGTATAGTAAGCGGACATGCCGCAGTGGCATCTTCAGCTTCATTGATAATTCTAATTTTGTCTAAAGATATAATTGCTTTTTCTTTAGCTATTTTTCTTTTCTTATTAACTGCACAAAGCAGACTCGAAAATGGTACACATTCTTTAAAAGAAATATTAGCTGGTACATTTATAGGAATAATAGTTACATTTATACTTTTTTATTTTTTTAGAATCAAATAGAATATATATATTGTGGCGGTTTGCAAATTTTTGTTTTTTATGAAAATATATATATCTTAATTTCGGAGGAGATAGCATGTTTGTAGAATTAGTATCATTAATTATTTTATTATTTTTATCAGCTTTTTTTTCTGGTTCAGAAACAGCATTTATGTCTGTAAATAGAATAAAAATTAAAGACCAGGTACAAAAAGGAGATGAAAATGCTTCTAAGGTTGATAATTTACTTAAAGACCAGACAAAATTATTAACTACTATTTTGATTGGGAATAATCTAGTAAATATTGCAGCCTCCTCTATTGCAACCGCCTTAGCTATAGAATTATTTGGTAGTAAAGGGGTAGGGATTGCTACGGGTATTGTTACTCTTTTAATATTAATATTTGGTGAAATAACACCAAAATCGCTGGGCAATAATGTTTCAATCGCATATGCTAAAGCAGCAGCAGTTCCACTTTATTATCTTGAATATTTATTCTCTCCGTTTATATATTTATTCACTAAAATAGTAAATATATTTGTAAAAGATAAAAATCTTATCTCATCTGCTTTTTTGAGTGAAAAAGAAATTAGACGATTTGTTGAAGTAAGCCAGCGCGAAGGAGTAATTAAAGAAACAGAGCAGGAAATGATTCAAAGTGTTTTTGACTTTGATGATACTTTAGTAAAAGAGATAATGGTTCCGCGAATAGATATGGTCTGTATTGAAAAAAATGAGCCGCTTGATGAATTAATAAAATTAGGTGTAGAAAAAGGTCATTCTAGGATTCCTGTTTTTGAAGATTCAATTGATAATATAATTGGATTAGTTTATATAAAAGATTTATTAGAAATGCTTTTAAATGGAAAAGAAAAAAAAGAGATAAGTGAATTTGTTAAACCAATTTATTTTATCCCTGAAGGTAAACCGATCAATCAGCTTCTTTCAGAAATGAAGCAGAGAAAAGAGCATATGGCTATAGTAGTCGATGAATATGGTGGAACCTCTGGTTTAATAACAATTGAGGATCTTCTTGAAGAAATTGTTGGAGATATTCAGGATGAATTTGATTTAGAAAAAAGCTATATTGATGTATTAGATGATAATACTCTTCTAATTGATGGAAGAATTGATATTGATGAGCTAAATAAATACTTAAAAAAACCTTTGCTTGATGAAGATGATTATGAAACAGTAAGTGGGTTTATCTTAAATTATTTGAATCGTTTACCTGATCAGGGAGAAAAAATTGAATATGATGGTATAATTTTTATAATTGAAAATATAATAGATAATCGAATTAGGAAAATAAAGTTGTATAGTGAAGAAAATCTTAAATTAGAAGAACTTGAAGATTTAAAATAAATTTTAAATAAATCAAATTATGTTTATTAGATTACTATTATAATTTTTATAATATAACAATATAAATCTTGAGGTGGAAAAATGAGACTAAAGTCAATTTTTTTGGCATTAATATTGATACTTATTTTAGTATTTTTAGGTGCATGTGGTTTACAAGATGATGAAACACAGGTATCTGAAGAGAGCCAGGTTGTTGAGGAAACACCTGATATTAGTGATGAAGATGAAGAGATTAATATAGAGGGTGATGAAAGTGATATCATGGATGATTATGGATCTGATGATGGTCAAATTGATATACTTGAAGAATCAAACTATAAATCTACTTCTCCATTTACAGGACTGCCTCTGAAAAATGTATATTTTAATCGATCTGTGGCTGTTTCTATAGAAAATTCTCCTGCTGCAAGACCGCAAAGTGGTCTAGATGAAGCATCAATTGTATATGAGTTTATGACAGAGGGTGGTATAACAAGATTTTTAGCTATCTTTTGGCCGGGTGTACCTGAAAAAATAGGTCCGATAAGAAGTGCAAGACCTTTTTTGATTGAGACCGCAGCTGCTTATGATTCTTTGTTTTTGCATGCTGGTGCGAGTCCTGACGGATTCAAAATGCTATCTGAGGAGGACATAATGCATTTAGACCAGATATATCAAAGTAGATTTTTTTGGAGAAGCAGTAAAAGGCCGGCTCCACATAATCTTTATTCAGGAAGCCCAGCATTATCTTCTTATCTGTCAAAATTGGATGAGCATGAATATCCAGAGCAGTTTAATTTTATGACTGCCTCAATTATGAGTGATTTTGTTAAAGCTGAAGATATTAAAATAGATTATTGGGGCGATTATGAGGTGCTTTATAGATATAATAAATTGAATAATAATTACCAAAGATACTTAAATGATTTCGATAATCCTCACCAGTCTGAAAACGGGAAAAAGCTCAAAGCTAAAAATATCATTGTTCAATATGTAAAAACTGATGTAAAAGATCAGGAGGGAAGATTGGAAGTTGATTTAAATTCTGGAGGTAAGATAGAATTATTTAGAGATGGAATAGTTGAAGAGGGTAGATGGGAAAATAATGGTGAATATAGAATAAGCTATTACAATAATGATGGTAATAGTATTCAGATAAATCCTGGTCAAACTTGGATACAGGTAGTGCCAGCAAATACAGAGGTTAGTTATTAGTAAAATGTTTTAAACATAAAAGGTGTGATAATTATGAAAGATAAATTGAAAAAGAAACTTTTTAAAGAAGCCAAAAAAGCTCAAAAAAATGCTTACGTACCATATTCAGAGTTTCCACTTGGTGCAGCTGTATTAACAGCAGATGGTTCAATTTACAGCGGAACTAATATAGAAAATTCAGCATATGGTTTAACAAATTGTGCAGAAAGATCAGCGATATTTTCTGCTGTTTCAGCTGGGAATAGAAAGATAGAAGCACTTCTGTTGGTCAGCAGTACAGAGAAACCTGTTACTCCCTGTGGAGCATGTAGACAGGTTATAAATGAATTTGCTGATGGTGAAATAGAAATTATCATGATGACAGAAGATGGTAAAGAATTAAGTATGAGTAATCAAGAGCTTTTACCTGGAGCATTTTCGGATAAATCAATGGAGAAAAATGTATGAGTTATAAATCAGGTTTTGTGACAGTTATCGGCAGACCAAATGTTGGTAAATCAACTCTTATAAATACTCTGGTTGGTGAGAAAATCAATATTATTTCTCCCCGTCCCCAGACAACCAGAAACAGTATAAAAGCTATATATACTGGAGATGAAGGACAAATCATTTTTATAGATACTCCTGGAATTCACAAAGCAAGAAATGAACTGGATAAGTATATGTTAGAAGAAGCATATGGGAGTCTAGAAGGTATTGATCTAATAATATTTTTATTAGATGGCAGTACATACTGGGGAAAAAATGATCAGATGATTTATAACCAAGTAAAAAACTCTAAAAGTAAAATAATTTATGTTATGAATAAAATAGATAAAATTTCTAATAAAGATCTTATAAAAAAACAACAACAATATAGCGAAAAAGTTGGAAAAGAAGTAATTCCGATTTCTGCTCTTAATAACAAAAATGTAAATAGGCTAAAAAAAGAGATTTTTTCTTATTTGCCTGAAGGACCTCAGTATTATCCAGATGATATGATCACTGACCAGATAGAAAGATTTGTATTTGCAGAATTAGTAAGAGAGAAGATTTTTTATCTTACTCGAGAAGAAGTTCCTTATGGAGTTGCAGTACTTGTTGAAGAAGTAAAAGAACGAGAAAATGAAGATTATTATATAAGAGCTAATATTTATGTTGAAAAGAAGTCTCATAAAGGAATCATAATAGGTAAAAATGGGAAAATGATAAAAAGAATTGGGAAAGAAGCAAGAAAAGAAATTGAAGATTTGATGCAGACAAAAGTATATTTAGATCTCTGGGTTAAAGTTTTAAAAGATTGGAGAGAAAAGGATAATCTTCTACGAAGGATGGGTTATAAGAGTTAAGTTCTTGGTTATATATTTTTAAACAGCTTAATAGTAAATAAAAATTTGTAATCAGGGTGTTTTGGATAGAAATGTTATTATAAATGCAGGATTATTTGTAATTTTGAAGAATATAACTAATGACTCAAAGAAATTTATAGAAAATAAGGAGTGAGTTCTAAAATGGCGATCAAACCTCGAGATATGGCTAAAATGATTGACCATACTAATTTAAACCCTACCGCAACGGTTGAAGATATCAAAAAACTATGTGAACAAGCAAAAGAACATGAATTTGCATCAGTTTGTGTAAATCCGATATATGTACCTTTATCTGCAAAATTATTAGAAGAAAGTTCAGTTAAAGTTTGTACAGTTGTAGGTTTTCCTTTAGGTGCCAATACCACTGAAACAAAATCATTTGAGACAAGAAATGCGATTAAAAATGGAGCCCAGGAGATTGATATGGTAATGAATATTGGGGCTTTTAAATCAGGAGCATATGAAATTTTTAAATCAGATATCAAGGCTGTTGTTGATGCAACAAAGACAGCTGGAGTTACTTCTGACATAATTGTTAAAGTTATTTTGGAAACTTGTTATCTTAATGAAGAAGAAATTGTGAAAGCATGTGAAACAGCAAAAGATGCAGGAGTAGATTTTGTTAAGACTTCCACAGGTTTTGGTAGTTATGGAGCTAGAGTAGAAGATGTAAGTTTAATGAGAAAGACTGTTGGTAGAGATGTTGGCGTAAAAGCTTCGGGTGGAATTAAAAATTTTGAAGATGCACTTAATATGCTTGATGCTGGAGCAAATAGAATTGGAGCCAGTTCAGGGGTAGAAATAGTTACTGATGAGGAAGAATAAAATGGAGTTGAATTGATTTGGCAACTTTTGAGACAGAAGCAGTTGTTCTCAAACAATTTGATCTTGGTGAATCTGACCGTCTTATAACTCTTTATACAAAAGAAAAGGGTAAACTTAAGGCTGTAGCCAGAGGAGCTCGTAAAGGCACTAAATCTCGTTCAGGTTTAGTTTTGCCTTTTAGTTATCATAATTTCATTTTATATAAAGGGAGATCACTTGCAAAAATTAATCACATAGATTCTATAGCATTAAACTCAAATTTGAGAGAAGATCTTGAGTTTATGGCTTATGCAAGTGTTATTTCAGAATATATTGAGAGAGCTGGCCTTGAAGATGAGGCAGATGAGGCACTTTTTTCTCTGCTGGTGGTAATTTTGGAAAAAATGAATCAGTCCAGCAGAGATGAACTGTTTTTTTATCTCTGCATTTTTGAGGCTAAATTACTTTTGCTTTTAGGAGTTAAGCCAGAAATAGAGAATTGTACTATTTGTGGAACTAAAATGAATTTAAAAGGAAAGACTGCCTTTAGTATAAAAAGTGGTGGCTCTGTTTGTGAAGATTGTCTTGACAAACAAGTGAATGATTATAATTATTTAACATTAAATCAAATGCGGGCATTATATAAGATTATATTTGCAGAGATTGGACAATTAAAACCAGAATTTTATTCGGAAAGTCTACTTGTTACAATTGAAAATTTAACTGAAAAGTTCTTAGCTTATCATTTAGATTTAAAACCTAAGTCATTAAAATTTCTTTATACTATTAAGAGTATGAGTTGATAAAAGTAATAGTAAATTTTGAGCCTTGTCCTCAAAGGATGAGGTTTTATTTTGATATTTTAATTTTACATGGAAGGAAGTGTGTTTATGAATTTCCAGGAAATAATATTTGCCCTTGATAAATTTTGGAGTGATCAGGGATGTGTAATAGAACAGCCGTATGATATTGAAGTAGGTGCTGGAACTATGAGTCCATCTACTTTTTTGAGGTCTTTAGGCAAAGAGGGCTGGGATACAGCATATGTACAACCCTGTAGAAGACCAACTGATGGACGCTATGGAGATAATCCTTATCGTCTACAGAGATATTTTCAGTATCAGGTCATTATGAAACCATCTCCAGATGAAATTCAGGATATATATTTAGATAGTTTAAGAGCATTAGGGATAGAACCCGAAAAACACGATATTCGTTTTGTTGAAGATAACTGGGAATCACCCACTCTAGGAGCATGGGGTCTGGGATGGGAAGTCTGGCTTGATGGTATGGAAATAACCCAGTTTACTTATTTTCAGCAGGTGGGAGGATTTAAAGCCGATCCGGTAACTGTTGAGATCACTTATGGTTTAGAAAGAATAGCAATGTATCTGCAGGAAGTAGATAATGTTTATGATCTAACCTGGGTTGAAGGAGTTAAATATTATGATATCTATCATCAAAATGAAGTTGAACAGTCAACCTATAATTTTGAAACAGCAAATATTGATAGACTTTTTAAAATGTTTGATATTTATGAGGAAGAAGCTGAAAATTGTCTAGACTCTAAATTAACTTTAGCTGCATATGACTATACTCTAAAGTGTTCACATACTTTTAACTTATTGGATGCACGAGGAGCAATTAGTGTAACAGAGAGAACTAGATTTATTAAAAGAGTTCGCAAACTGGCCCACAAATGTGCTGCCAGCTATCTGAACTCAGAGGATCAGGAGTGATAGAAATGGCAGAGAATTTAATTTTTGAAATTGGTACTGAAGAAATGCCAGCAGAATCAATGCAAGTTTTTAGAAAAGACTACTTAAGTACTGCGGTAAAAATTTTTGATAAAAATAATTTAGATTATAATGAGATTAATGTTTATTCAACACCACGCCGTTTAGTGTTATCTGTCAAAGAATTAAGTGAAAAGCAAAAAGATAATAAAGAAGTTGTACGTGGTCCTGCAGTTAATATTGCTTTTGATGAAGAAGGTAATGCAACTAAAGCAGGTGAGGGATTTGCAAGAGGGCAGGAAGTTGAAGTAGAAGATTTGATTGAAAAAGATGGTTATCTTTATGCAGAGAAAATTGAAAAAGGCAAAAAAACTGCTCAAGTACTTTCGGATATATTGACAGAAATTGTTAATAGAGTTCCACTTCCTAAAGCAATGCGTTGGGGAAGTGTTAAGATGGAGTTTATTAGACCAATAAAATGGATTTTAGCTTTATTTGGAAGAAAAGAGATTGAATTAGAGATTGCAGATGTGAAAAGTTCTGATTTCAGCATAGGACACAGATTTTTGAGCAGTGGAAAGATTGAAATAAATAATGCTGATGATTATTTTAATATACTTGAAGAAGAATATATCATTGTAAAGGAAAATAAGCGTAGAGATATCATAAAAAAACAAATTAGCGAACTTGATTTAAAAGGAGAAGCATTAATTGAAGAATCTCTTATGGATGAAGTTGTTGATTTAGTTGAATATCCTACTGCTTTTAAAGGGAATTTTTCAGAGGAATATTTAAAATTGCCATCTGAAGTATTGATTACTGCGATGCAGAAACACCAGCGCTACTTTCCGGTTATAAATTCCGAAGGAGAGCTGAGGGCAGAATTTGTAGGAGTTAGAGATGGTGGAAGTGATTATATTAGAGAAGTTATTTCTGGAAATGAAATGGTACTTAAAGGTAGATTAGATGATGCTCAATTTTTCTTTGCTGAAGATCAGAAATATGGTTTTTTAAATAGAAGTGAAGATATTAAAAATATAG
>CAZYRX010000055.1:0-13042 GCA_964649895.1 uncultured Halanaerobium sp. | reverse complement strand
CACTTTCAACCAATATAATATCTGCCGTTTCAGCGGCTACATCTGTTCCAGAACCGATTGCAATCCCTATATCTGCTTTTGCAAGAGCGGGAGCATCATTAACCCCGTCACCGGTCATCGCCACAAAAGCACCCTGAGCCTGGAGTTCTTCTACTTTTTTCTGCTTCTCATCAGGTAATATTTCAGCAAAATAATCAGTTAAACCAAGCTCATTACTTACATATTCAGCGGTTTTCTGATTATCTCCTGTCAGCATCTTAACTTTAATCCCTCTATCTTTAAGTTTCTGTACAGCCTGATAAGAACTTTCTCTTATCTGATCAGCAAGTCTAATCATTCCTATTAAATTTCCAGCTTCCAAGATAAAGACTTCAGTAAATGGACCTTCTTTTAAAGCAGACTGAGGTACCTCTATCTCATTTTCTTCTAGAAAACCTGGAGAAACAGCTTTTAAATTCCTACCATCAATTTCTCCGACTACTCCTTTACCTTTAATTATCTCAAAATCATCTACTTTCAGCAGTTCGATTTCATCTTCCTCTGCTCTTTTTACTATTCCATTTGCAATTGGATGTTCTGATTCCCGTTCTAATGAAGCTGCTTTCTGTAGAATTTCTTCATTATTATAGTCATCAGAAAAACTTTCGACTGCTTCAACTCCAAATTCCCCTTCTGTCAGGGTTCCAGTTTTATCAAATAAAACAGTATCTATTTTACGAGAATTTTCAAATGATGTACGATTGCGGATCAGCAGACCATTTTTAGCAGATAGAGTTGTGGAAACAGCTACCACCAGTGGAATCGCAAGACCGAGAGCATGTGGACAGGTAATAACCATCACTGTGGCCATCCGCTCTATACTAAAAGCTAAGTCTCCTGTTATGAAGTACCAGCTGAAAAGAGTAATTGTACCTGCTGTGATAGCAATTAATGTCAGCCAAAAAGCAGCTTTATCAGCAAAATTTTGTGTTTTAGATTTTGCTGCTTGAGACTCTTTAACAAGATTTATAACCTGAGATAAATAGCTCTCATCTCCTGCTTTTTCTATTTCAATTTTAATTGAACTATCCCCATTAACTGAACCACCAATAACTTCATCTTCTTCTGCTCTTTCAACAGGTTCAGATTCTCCAGTTAACATTGATTCATCTATATAGGAACTTCCTTCGAAAATCACACCATCAGCAGGGATTTTTTCTCCTGGTTTAACTAATACTTGATCTCCCTTTTTTAATTCTTTTATCTTAATTTCTTCAACTTCTCCATCTACAATTTTATGAGCAGTATCCGGCATGAGTTTAGCAAGTTCTTCTAAAGCTTGAGATGCTCCCATTACAGAACGCATTTCAATCCAGTGACCTAATAACATAATAACAATTAATGTTGCCAACTCCCAGAAGAAAAATCTACCTTCTAGACCAAAGACAACAGCTGAACTGTATAGGTAAGCCACCGAAATCGCAAGTGCAATAAGAGTCATCATCCCTGGGTTTCTATCTGAAAGCTCATCTTTTAGACCACTTAAAAATGGCCAGCCTCCATAGAAAAATATTACAGTTGAGAGTGAAAATAGTAAGTAAGTACTACCAGCAAATTCTAAATTATAGTTCAAAAAACTCTGGATCATAGGAGATAATACTAAAATCGGCACTGTTAAAAGCAA
The DNA here is from genome assembly GCA_964649895.1 of uncultured Halanaerobium sp. Classification (GTDB taxonomy): domain Bacteria; phylum Bacillota; class Halanaerobiia; order Halanaerobiales; family Halanaerobiaceae; genus Halanaerobium. The sequence goes on along the minus strand of CAZYRX010000055.1, from coordinate 11,379 downwards.
AGATATTTTAAAGCGTTTCTTGAAATCCTCTAACATTTTTTGATGATCCATTTTTAATACCTCCTAATATACTATACCCCTGTTTAGTATTTTTAGTATCTAATAATAGTATAATACTCAAGTTTGTCTTAGTCAAATAAGTCTCTACAATTTAATATTATTTTTCTAAAAAAGCTAAACGGCTTAAGCCCTTTAGAAATAAGAACTAAGCCGTTTAGCTTATATCACATTATTTTTAATCTTTTTTAAAGAAGATGTTCACTTACTAAATAAATTTTAACTTTTTCATTCTAAATTTCCTGTAACTTCTGATCCTCTTTCCATGGTAAATGTGTCTTTAGCTTCCTCATTTTCAAAATATACATTACCATCCACTGTAAAATCAATCAGACGGAAATTAGGAGCTTCAACATAAACATCCCCTATAAAAGTACCACTTTGGAGACGTGCATTTGGGCTTTTCACGGTAATACTTGGAGCTTCCAGTGTATATCTTGCAGTAACATTGCGGTCTTCATCCTGTTCATACAAAGCTAACTTACGATCAGGCTCTCCATCTTCAGTAAATTCTCCTTCTAAAACAAGCTCTTCATCTGTTGATAGATCCTGCTGTATGATAACAATCCAGCTTCCCTCAGCACTCATTGCATTAATTAATGATTCCTCATCAGTTACAACTGAAGGAGATGAAACTACATCCTCTTCCGATTCTTCTACTACTTCATCCGCGGTTTCTTCTGCAGCACAACCAGTCAAGATAAGTCCTAAGACTACAATTACTAAAACGGCAACATAAAACTTCTTGTTTTTTAACATCTCAATACCCCCTCATATATAATGATTAGTAAAATTGATGATTTATATGAGTACTTCTCCTAGAAAAAGTATTCTATTTAAAAATTATTTTAATTATACATCTAATTTTTGGCGTCTAAAAAACTTAATAACTTCATATAATACTAAGTATATGACACTGGAAATTAAAATTCTAATCCAAGCCTCAACACCTACTCCTGCAAAACCAAGAAAATCATTGATAAATGGAATATAAACTACTCCTAAGACTAAAGCAATCGAAATTACAATTGAATACAACATCTTAGAGTTGTTAAAAAAGTTCTTAGAAAAAATACTTTGATATTCATATCTTAAAGACATGATATTTACCCACTGCAGACAGGCAACAGTTAAATAACTGATTGTTGTTGCCTGAGCATATAATTTTCCACCTTCACTAATAACGGAAATTCTTCCATTAATAAAAGAATAGAAATTGAAGTAAGCCAAGCCACCAATTACTAAAGCCATAAAGGCAAACCTACTGAAACTTTTTTTATTAACTATGTGGTCCTCCTGACTTCTTGGTGGTGATGACATAACCTGATCTGATGGTGGATCAAAAGTATATGCAGTAAGCGGTAAAATTTCAGCTAATAAGTCAATTGATAGTATCTGAATAGCCATAATTGGAATAGGTAAGTCAAAAAGTGCTGCAGCAATCATTCCAAGAAGTACCAGTGTTAGTTCAGCTCCGTTTGCAGTTAATGTTGCAAGTATTGTTTTCTTTAAATTATTATAAATGGTTCGTCCTTCTTTAATTGCATATACTAAGGTTGGATAACTGTCATCCAAAAGTATCAATTCTGATGCTTCTTTAGAGACATCTGTACCCATCTGTCCCATTGCCACTCCAATGTGAGCACTCTTAAGCGCAGGTGCATCATTAACTCCATCACCAGTTACAGCAACAATTTTTTGTTGTTCTTTTAAATTTTTAACTATTCTTAATTTATCTTCTGGTGAAACACGAGAAAATATAAGTGATTTATGTTCTCCCATAACCTGACGCAATTCCTCTTCACTCATTGCTTCCAAGTCTTCACTAGTAATCACGGGAACATCTTCATCATTAACTGAAAGACTGATTTCTTTACCTACTGCCTGAGCAGTAATTGCATGGTCACCAGTCATAATATAGGTATCAATATAAGCCTCATGTGATTCCTGAATAGCTTTTTTTACCCCTTCTTTAGGGGGATCAATCATAGCTACCATACCTAGAAAAATAACATCTTTTTCAATTTCTTCTAAAACATAATCTGTCTCTTCATCTTCTAATTTGCGGTAGGCAATGGCTAGAACACGCATTGCGTTTCTTGAATATTTTTCATTTAATTTTTTTAATCGTTCTTTATCTTCTTCAGTTATTTCTACTACTTCTCCATCTTTTAGAATATGCTTAGAAATAGAAAGCACACTTCCTAAAGCACCTTTCATCTTAAGATAATTTCCATTTCTGCAATTTCTTCCTCAGTCACTGCTTCTCCATCTTCACCTAAAAGTTCCCCTTCAGGCTCATAACCAAGACCAGTTACCTCATATTCTCTACCGTCAAAATAAACTTTTTTCACTGTCATTTCATTTTTTGTTAAAGTACCGGTCTTATCTGTACAAATCACATTTGTTGATCCCAGTGTTTCTGCAGAAGAAAGCTTTTTTACTACTGCATTTTGTCCTGCCAATCTTTTTACTCCCTGAGAAAGAGCAACTGTAACCTGCATTGGTAAAGCCTGCGGAACAACAGCTGCTGCTACTCCAAGAGCATACACCAAAGCAAAATTAAGTCCATAGCCTCTGTAAATACTTACTCCAAAAAGTGTGAAACCAATAATAACAGCAAAAATTCCAATACGATTTGCTACCGTATGTAGTTCATTCTGTAGAGGAGAACGGGACTTGTCCTCTTCTTGGGTCATCGAAGCAATCTTACCCATTTCAGTCTCCATTCCAGTTCGAACAACAACACCTTTTGCAGAACCAGAAGCAACTGTAGTCCCTAGATATGCCATATTATCCCGGTCAGCCAGTGATCTTTCTTCTTCAATATGATTGGACTGTTTTTCTTGAGGCATTGATTCACCTGTTAAAGAAACATCATTTGTTCGTAAATTAAATGATTCAATGATTCTTAAATCGGCTGGAATCTTATCTCCTTCTTCGAGACTAACAATATCTCCTACAACCAATTCTTCCTGAGAAATTTCACCTATTTGTTCATCTCGTATAACTTTTGAAGGCGAGTTTACCAATTTGTTTAACGACTCCATAATTTTTTCTGCTTTATATTCCTGCACAAACCCAATTACAGAGTTAACGACAGCAATCATAAGCATCACTGTAGCATCACGATAACTTCCAATCAAAAGGGACATTACAGCTGCAATTAAAAGTAGTATTACAAGTACATCTTTAAACTGCTGTAAAAATATTATAAATAAAGATCTTTTTTGAGCTGCCTCAAGAACATTTTTTCCATTTTTTCAAGCCGTTTTTCTGCTTCTGATTTGCTCAGTCCCTGAATACTGCTATCTAAATCTTTTAATATATCCTTTGCCTTATGTCTGTAAAAATCTTTGTCTGCCATATAATCACCTCTTTTATAATTTTTGAAATTTCTTAACTAAAAACCATGATTAAAGCTAATTATTCAGCTTACTTTAAATAATTTTCATTTATTATTCAATTTTAATTTATTTAAAAACCTCCACTCTGCTTACTTATTGTATTTATTATAGCATATGCCAAGCTTATTTTACACTAACAATTATAATGGGAAAGTTAGTTCTTGCCATTTTTGCTTAATATGATAAATAATATAATTCTGTTTATCAGAAAGAAAAATTATTTATCTAAAAAAGCTAAACGACTTAAATCCTTTAAAATTAGGAACTAAGCCGTTTAGATTATTTCACATTATTTTTACTCTTTTTAAAAGAACAATTTCACTTATTTTAATTGCTTATTCTAAAAATTTACTATAACTTATAATCCTCTTTCTATTGAAAATATATCATTATTCTTCTTCCATATATTTATGTAATAGAACAGAACAGTCAACAGTTTCAGCAATCCTGTCTGTTTTTCTGCCAAATAATGTTTGATAAACCCACCAGTCACCAGATGGTCCTAAAACAATTAGCTCATAATCTTCTGCTGCGCTGCCAATACTAGAAGTTAAAGATCTGCCTTCAAGGATTAATGTTTCTGCTTCAATACCCAATTCAGCTGCTTTATTCTTGGCTGATTCCAGTGTTTTTTCACCTCTTGCTCTATTACTCTTTTTTATGTCAACAAAGTGAGTGAGAGTTAAAGAGGCACCGGTTTCTTGCATTATATGACGAATTAGATTTAGTCTGCTGTCATCTGGAGCTTTAGCCACAGGATACATAATTTTTTTGACCTTATCAATATCAATTCTATTCTTATAGACTATAACATCACTTTGAGAATTACCAAGAATATGAGATGCCATTTTAGAAATTTTAGAACTTGGTTTAGGACCCCAACCTAAGATAATTAGATCAGCCGCCATCTCAAAACTGCTTTCTAAAATCCCCCGCTCAATTGTTTCAGAAGTTACTATTTCTCGATCACTATGAATACCATATTTCATCATTTTATGATGGCTGTCAGTAACTCTTTTGGCACCAGTTCTCCATTCACTTGGCAGTGCACTATAACTGCCCTGCTTTATAACATGAATAAACTTTACCATCCCTTTTTTACGGTCTATAATATATGAAACTAATTCCGTCAAATTATTAATATCAGCCTTATGACCAAGAGGTAATAAGATATTCTTATAGCCGGGCCAGTTTTCTTTCTGTTGTTTAATCATTCTTCCAATACCTCCTTCAAATCAAGATTTAATTTAAGGACATTTACAGTTTCCTGACCAAAAACACCGAACAGTCTTTGCTTAGTATTTTTATCAATTAAATTTTTTAATTTTTCGCTGCTTACTCCAGTTTGTTGAGAAATATATTTAACCTGAAGATAAGCAGATTCAGGACTAATATGTGGATCAAGAGCTGATCCCGATTCTGTTATAAAATCAGATGGTACAGCTATATTTTGTAATCTATATTTCTCATTAATCTCTAGCATTTGTTCAGTTACTCTCTTTTTAAGCAGAGGATTATTTGGTGCTAAATTAGCACTGGAAGATCTGCTGCTGTCATAATTAATTGAAGAAGGTCTTGATTTAAAATACCGATCACTATTGAAATTTTGACCTATCAATTTTGAACCAACAACCTCACCATTGTAGGATATAAGACTTCCTTCTGCCTTATCTGACCAGATCTGAGCTACGCCCCCTACTAAAAGAGGGTAGAAAACAGAAGCAATAATGATGCTTACTACTAATAATTTTATAGAAGCAATTATATTTTCTCTAAGATTCATTTAAAACACCCCCAGCATTACTAAAATCATATCGATTAATTTAATAGAAATAAATGGAGCTATTAATCCCGCACCACCATACATAAAGAGGTTTTTTCTCAATAATTTTGCAGAACTTTCTGCCTGATAATCTACACCTTTCATTGCCAATGGTATCAAAAATGGAATAATAAGCGAGTTATAAATTAAAGATGCAATTACAACACTTTGCGGAGAATATAAATTCATAATATTTAATGTCTGCAGTCCAGGTATGCCTGCACTAAAGATAGCAGGTACAAGGGCAAAATATCTGGAAACATCATTTGCAATACTAAAGGTAGTTAGAGAACCTCTTGTCATTAATAACTGTTTACCAATAGCAACTACCTCAATTAATTTAGTCGGGTCTGAATCTAAATCCACCATGTTTCCAGCTTCTTTGGCTGCATTAGTACCGGCCTGCATCGCAAGCCCAACATCTGCCTTTGCAAGAGCAGGAGCATCATTTGTACCATCACCACTCATACCTATTAATTTACCTTCTGCTTGTATCTTCTCAACTAAAGCAATTTTTTCTTCAGGTTTAAACTCCGCATAATATTCTTCTATGCCTGCCTGTTCTGCAACATATCTGGCTGTTCTTTCATTATCACCAGTCGCCATTATGGTTTCTACTCCCATTTCTTGTAATTCTTTAATTCTTGCTTTAATACCTACCTTTAATTCATCCTGCAGTTCTATTAAGCCAACTATTTTTTTATCAACAGCAACAGCTAGAGGAGTACCCCCATTATCAGCTATTTTATTAGCTTTTTCTGTAAGCCCTTCTGGAACTTCATCTGCATATTCTTTAACAGCTCCAACTGAACCTTTTCTTACCTCAGTTCCATCAGCCAAATCTATTCCACTCATCCTTGTTTTAGCAGAAAATTCCACGAAGTTCTCTTTTTTTAGTTCACTTTCATCTATATCTACTTCAAGATCATGAGCAAGGTTAACAATTGATCTACCTTCTGGAGTCTCATCAAAATACGAAGACTGCAGACAGGCTTTATATAATATCTTTTCATCTGCATCTACTGCAATGAAATTTTCTGCAATTCTTTCACCTGTTGTTATTGTACCTGTTTTATCTAAGATAAGTGCATCAAGATCTCCAGCTGATTCTACAGCTTTGCCTGATTTGGCAATTATATTCTCTCTTGTAACTCTGGTCATACCAGCAATTCTGATAGATGCAAGTAGAGCACCAATAGTTGTAGGCATTAGACCTATTAAAAGAGCAATTAAATTTGCTACATCAACATTCATATCTACATACATACCGAAAAAGCGCATTGTAACTACTGCAGCCATATAGACAAAAGTAAAACTGGCAAGTAATAAAGTCATAGATATTTCGTTTGGCGTTTTTTGTCTAGAAGCTGTTTCTACAAGCCCAATCATGCGGTCAAGAAATGATTCGCCAAGGGCTGCAGTTACTTCAATTTTTAATTGGTCACTTAATACTTCAGTTCCTTCAGTAACTGAATCTCTATCTCCTCCACTTTCTCTGATTACTGCTTCAGATTCACCAGTAATAGCTGATTCATCTATTGAAGCACTACCTTCTATTACAGTACCATCTCGTGGAATAATGTCACCTTTCTCTACGTAGACAAAATCACCTTTTTTAATATCTTCACCAGCTAATACTTCATAATCATCTTCAGTTATATCTTCTAAATTAATATCTTTATCTCTCAATTTTTTACCTTCAGACTCTACCTGTAGTGCTTTTAAACTCTCAGCATGTGCCTCTCCCTGGAGTTCAGCAAGTGACTCTGCATAATTTGCAAATAATAAAGTGAAAATCAAAACCAAGGTTATGGTTGAATAATACCAGGTAGGTTCCTGCCCATTAAAAAGAGGTGGATATACTGTTAAAATTATTGTAAGAATTGTACATAATTCAACTACAAACAATACTGGATTTTTTATTAGATATCTAGGATTAAGTTTAACAAAAGATTGTTTAATCGCTGTAAACTGCTGTTCCCAATCTATATCAAAATTAAATATCATATTACATCCCTCCACTTAACAATTCAGCAATTGGACCAACTGCAAGAGCAGGCATAAAGATCAAACCACCAATTATAACCATTACTCCAACAAATAATATTAAGAATGAGAAGTTTTCCACTTTTAACGATCCTTCAGTTTCTGGTCTTATTTTTTTTCTAGCTAAATATCCTGCTATTAACAGCTGCCCGAAAATAGGAAAATATCTTCCCATAAGAATACTAATACCATTAATTAGATTATAAAATAATGAATTATCCATTAAACCTTCAAAACCACTTCCATTATTTGCTCCAGCAGAAAACATCTCATATAAAACCTCAGAAAAGCCTGTGAAACCAGGATTAAGTATTGCTTCTTTTCCTGCCTCAGTTACAACTGCTAAAGAGGTAGGCAGAAGTACCAGTACCGGTAAAAGTAGGATGATTAGGGCAGCAATCTGTACTTCTCTCCACTCTATTTGTTTACCAAGATATTGAGGAGCACGTCCAATCATCAAACCTGCAATAAATACACATATAAATATATAGGTCATTAAATTTAATAATCCTACTCCAATACCATTATATAAACAGTTCATGGACATTGCTAAAAATGGTCCTATACTTCCCATTGGATTATAACTATTATGCATACTGTTTACTGCTCCATTTGTTGTTGAAGTAGTGGATACAGCCCAGAGAGAGCTCAGGTATGTTCCAAAACGCATTTCTTTACCTTCCATATTACCCATTTCTTGAGAAATACTTAAATTTCCTTCTGATAATACCAATCCATTATTAGGTTGAAGTTCACCATATACACTGACTCCAGTTAGAGCAGCGAATAAAATAAACAATGCACCAATTAATATAACACCGTGTTTACGCTTACCGATCCAGACTCCAAAGGCATATATAACTGACATTGGGCTTGCCAGCATAATTAGATTAAGTACGATATTTGAAAATATTGTTGGGTTTTCAAATGGGTGGGCTGCATTTGCTGCAAAATATCCACCTCCATTTGTACCTAAAGTTTTAATAGCTTCAATTCCGGCCACAGGACCAATTCTGATAGTCTGTTTTATTCCCTCTAGGCTATTAAATACTATTTCTCCACCAAACCACTGGGGACTTCCCTGAGAAACCAGAATTACTGCTGTAATCATTGATACAGGCAGCAGAAATCTTATAAATCCTTTAATCAGGTTTACATAAAAATTACCCAGTTTTTCTTCCTCTTCATTCTGGATTCCTCTTGTAAAAGCTGGTGCAAGTGCTAAACCTGTTGCTGCAGATAAAAACATAGCAAGCCCAACAGCAAAAATCTGACTGAAATATGATAAAATTTCTCCACCATAATGCTGCTGATTGGTGTTGCTGACAAATGTACTTGCAGAATGAAATGCCTGGTGCCAGCTCATTCCATCAAGATTAAGTGGATTAAGCGGTAAAATATTTTGGAATTTAAAAACAAAAAACAATAAAACAAACAAGACACCATTGAAAATTAAAAGCGAAAATAAATATTCTTTCCAGTTCATTTCTTTTTCAGTATCAATTTTCAAGAAAGAAAATATCTTTGATTCTAAAAAAGCAAAAGGCTTTTCAAGTTTTTTAATCCAATTTAAATATTCTGGCAGTTCTGCTTTGCTTCTTGACTCATCCTTATATATCCAGGCTATATACTCACCAAATAGATAGATTAAAAGCGAAAGCAAAATAAAAAGTATTAATGAACTAATAATTATTAACATATATGTCATCACCTCTTTTTAGAACTTTGTTGGAAAAAATAGTACATAAATTAAATATACAAAAACAAATATAGTTACAATAGCTAAAATTATATTACCTATATCCATTTAACACCACCCCTGTTAAAAAATTATAAATCAAAGATAAATGAATATTCCAAAAATAATAAGTCTATAAAATAATTTACCCACTACAGTTAACCGTAGTGGGTAATAAATACAGTTATCTGCCTTTTAATAGCTTATGAGGTTAGCTGACGGGCTAAAAGTAAAAGGTCTTTCTCCAGATAATGGATTCGCCCCAAAAAATTGGGTCCCCCACTTTCAATTTATATTGAAATTAAGCTGCAAATAAATATTTTATTTTTTAGAAAAAATTCTTAATAAAAAACTATAACTAATTGCTACTCTCACTTTTTACTAAATATATGCCATCTTTAAATAGTTTTATTCCTGCATACAAAATAATTAAAAATTCAAGTCTTCCTAAAAACATTCCTAAAGTTTGTGTCCAGATTATACCCAGCGGAGCCTCAGGTGAAAGCAATCCAATTGATAATCCAACTGTACCAAGAGCAGAACCAAACTCAAACATACTATCAAGCAGAGAATAACCGTAAGCAGTATGTATTCCAACCCCAATAAAAAATGTAAATAAATAGAGTATTATATAATTAGCAACCTGCTTAACGTGTTCACTATTTATATAAAATTTATGTTCCCCTCTCCAAAGATAATTGCTGCTGATATTTCTTCGAGGTAAAAACTGTTCTTTGATTTCCCAGTATATTGATTTTAAAATCAAATATATTCTATACTGTTTTATACCACCTGCTGTTGATCCTGTTCCACCACCAACCAGCATGAGAAGAATTATGATAAAGTTAGCAAAAACAGGCCAGCCAGCAAAATCAATAGTAGAAAATCCTGTTGTAGATAATGCTGTAACAATCTGAAAAAAAGTAATTCTAAAGTTCTCTCCCAAACGTGGATAGAGCATATTTAAAGAAAAAAACATTAAAATAGGTGTTAAAAGTAATAAAACAACAATCATAAATCTAATTTCTGCATTTTTGAAAAATGTTTTAATCTTGGCTCTAAGTAAAGTATAATGTGTTGCAAAATTAATTGTTCCTAAAAACATTAAAATAATTGTAACTATTTCTATTTGTAAATTATCATAATGACCAATGCTTGCAGTTTGAGTTGAAAAACCTCCTGTAGAAATAGCAGCCATAGAATGATTTATAGAATCAAATAGTCCCATACCAGAAATATAATATAGAAAAATTCCAGCTAATGTGTAGAATGTATAAATCCTCATAATCATTAAAGTAGATCTTTTAACATGAGGTAATAATTTATCACTTCTTGCCTCAGCTTTATATAAACCCATACCATGTACCGGAAGCAGATATGAAAGAGCAATTACAGCAAGACCAGCACCTCCAAAAAACTGCATAATACTTCTCCATATTAAAAACAGTTTAGGAGTTTGTGTAACATCTACTAAGGAAAGTCCTGTAGTTGTCCAGCCACTTACTACTTCAAAAATAGCATGACTCCAGCTCATATCCATTCCTGTTACAAATGGGATTGCAGAAAATATAATAGCACCAAGCCATGAGAAAATTACTATAATACTTCCTTCGTTAAGTGATAATTCAACATCTTCTTTTTTGTGCTTAACACCATAAATATAAAGTATCAAACCGGTTAATACTGCTGCACCACCGGCTGAGATAAAGTGGAAACTGTAAGCTAACTCATCGCTATATGCTGTTAGAAAAAGCAGTGGAGATAAAATAGCTGCTCCTGCAAACATAATAATCATACCAGTATATTTAAATATTAAAAAGTATCTGGAAATCAAGAGTTTTTTATATTCCATAATTATTCACCACCAAATACTTTTATAGCTTTGGCCTGTTCTTCAGGCAGAGAAATTATTACTATTTTATCGCCTGCTTCAACTGTAGAACCACCCCGTGGTATCATCATCTTACCATTCCTTATGATACCACCAAGTACAATTGTTAATGGAAGATCAATTTCTTTAATTTCTTTACCAGCTGCAGATGAAGCTGGATCTACTTCTACCTCAAATATACTGAGCCGTCCATCTTCTATCATGGTTAAATTATTTACATTATCTGAAGCTACACTCTGTTCAATTAGAGAACTTAGTAAATCCGTTATATTAAAGATACCATTAATACCTAACTTATTAAATAGATCTTCATTTTCTGGATTATTAACAAGTGCAGTCGTTCTTTTTACACCAAAATAATCTTTAGCCATTTTACAAATAAATAAATTATTATGATCTTTTTGAGTTAAAGAAACTA
>CAZYRX010000054.1:0-13130 GCA_964649895.1 uncultured Halanaerobium sp. | reverse complement strand
GTGCCTCTTCTGCCCATTTTATATATGCTCTGCCAAAATCAAGAGAAATGCCTTCGAGTTTTATTTTGTTTCTGTCCAGACGCTTTGTAAAGCCGGATAATGCATCTGAACCCTTGCCATCTCCTATATGTAAAACCGCACCCGACTCCAAATCCCTTACAACAGTTAAAAAGCCTTTATCTCCAATGTGAATCTCATCAATTCCAATATATCTGACTTTTCCAAGTTTCGCTTTTTTGTACTTTTTCTTCAAATATCTCTTCTCTATATTTTTTACTGTATTCCAGGACAATCCAAAGTGTTTAGCCAGGGCCTGTATGGTCATTTCCGGCCTTAGTTCAATAATTGTTCGAGCCAGCTGCTTTGTATAATGAACTTTCTGCTCAGGAAGAAAGTCAAGTTTTTCCATTAGAAATAAACCGCACTCTTTACACCTAATACGGTGCAGCCTGGCTTTAATATCAAAGAGTTTACTGCCCATAGGTAAACCTCTGATATACCTGTAGCCAACAGTAGTAGCTCTGACATTTCTACTATGACAGCAACTGCATTTATTATGCTTGTTGTCAGATTTTATTATTTCAGCTATAACTTTATTGGCTTCATATTTGAAATTTAAAAATTGAAAACCTCTTATTCCCTGTGTATGATAAAGCAAACTGGTACTCATAATTCCTTCAATTTTAGTAGTGTAAAATTGGTATTATGTTACCAGTTTTTATCCATAAAATACAGGCAACAACTTCAATATTTGTCTTTAAAATTTTCTTTAAAAAACAACTTTATGAGAAAATTTTAAAGACAACTCGTGCTATACCCGATATAATGAATTACAGATTTTTATGATGAACCAGTTTTAACAATCAGAGGGACATCCCTACCCAAGTCGATTAAAAGTTAATAGAATAGGGATTAAAAATATTGAACAATTTTAATAAGAATGAAAATTTTTTATTTTGACATTATTTATTTAAGTATCCTGTGTAATAATCTAAGAGATATTCATGAAGCGCAACTTTCCAGTCACGCATTACTTCCATTTTCCTAAGGTTAAGTTTTTTGTTAATTAGTCTTTCAGAAATTGGACGATTTGCAAAATATGTATTTTTAAAATAATCAGAAGTTACAGGAGTGACAGTAATTATATTTTGCATATTTAATATATTTAAAAGTTCCATGGCAACTTCAAATCTACTAGTTTGTCCTCCACAAACCATATTATATAAGCCCCAAAATTCTGACTCAATTAAATGTTTAATATTTTTAGCAAAATCCTGAGTGTAAGTAGGCGTACCATCTTTGTCGTTTACAATAAAAAGGTTTTTATTTCCATCCTTTAATTGTTTCATTATTTTCTGAATGAATTTTTTGTCCTTTTTGGGACCGCCTCCCATCATCCATCCTGCTCTGCAAACTAAATATCGGTAAGCGTTTTCAACAACAAACCTCTCCCCCAAATATTTTGACCTTCCATAAATACCTAGTGGATTGGGCATATCCCAATCATCATAATAATTTTTCCTTCCATCAAAAATGCCGGCAGTTGAAATATATAAAATGGGAATGTTTAATTTATTTGCTATATAGACTGCATTTTCTACAGAAGTTGTATTGGTTAAATAGGTGTCGTCAGGGTGTAGCTCACAATATTCAAGATCTGTGTATGCCCCTAAATGAAAAATAAAATCAGGTGAAAATGCAATAACTTGTTTTTCATATTCATTATAATTTCTAAAATCAAGGTAGGCTAGCCACTTCTCATTAACTTCTATATCTGTACACTTTAATTGATAATCTTCCTTAAACTGTTTATAAAAAGCCTCACCAAGCATCCCACCGCAACCTGCAATAAAAATCTTATTCATAATTCTTTATAATTCCTTTTATTTAAAATTTTTTTTAATAAAATAATTTATAATGTTATAAAAAACTTTATAGTTAAATGTATTTGATAACTGGAGTATATCTTTAAAATTACGATTTAAAATAAATCGAATTTTATGAATATTTGAAATATTATTTACTTTTATACATGTTTTAGCTAAAAAGTATATTGAAGTTTTTTTTAGTAAATTTTCATTATAAAACTGAAGTTCTTTATTTCTTTCTATTATTTTTTTAAAAAAAGAATCTAAACTTTTTAAGTCATTAAATTGCAAGCTATTATGATAAAATATAATATTTAAAGTATCTAATTCATTTTTAGTAATATGATAATTTAATGTTTCTTTAAAAATAATTTTTTTAATGAAATATCTATTTTTCTTTTGATCATCACTTCTTAATTTACTAGTATTATCTTTATGTAAACGATATTTTATTAAACTGTAATCTAAATTTGCAAGTTTTGTGTATTTAGAGATATTATACCACATAAAGTAATCTTCACACGGACAGAGAGATTCATCATAATAATTAATATTATATATTGTTAAAATTGATTTTCGAAACATTACGGAAGAGTGTAATATTGGATTAGAAAAAAGTAAATTGACCAAAATATCTTCATTTTTTAAAGGCAAATTTGTTAAAGTATTCTTTTCTCCAAAACTTTTTGCATTTGTTCCACATACACCGACATCCTTATGAGTTTCTAAAAAATAAAATTGTTTCTGGAGTCTCAAAGGTAGAGAAATATCATCATTGTCTTGACGGGCTATATACTTACCATTTGACAATTTAATTAATTTGTTCAAAGTTTTTACATAACCTATATTTAGTTTATTTTTATAAAGCCTAATCCTTGGATCTTTAAATGAAGTGATTATATTAAAAGTTTTATCTGTACTGCCATCATCAATAATAATGAATTCAAAGTTTTTAAAAGTTTGATTCAAAATGCTTTTAATTGTCGCACTTATATATCTTTCCGCATTATATGCAGGCATTATAACTGATATTTTTGGTTTCATAAAAAAATAGTTTCATTAATTTTTTCAAGCGTTAATATTATTTTATAGAAAAACATTTTTATACAAAATGTTTGTATTGAAAATATTTTTAGGCTTGCTGTTTATTTTATTATTATAAACAAGGAAGTTAAACAAATCTTTTTCGGTAGAAATTAATTTATAATTATAAATGCCAGTGTCATCAAAAGGGTTTACCAGAATATTATGTGGATTATATATGAAACCAACTTTTTTCCCTGCTAGGGCTGCTTCAAGTAAACAAGCCGAATAAGGGCAAATAACTTTATTAACTCTATTATATGAAGTTGTGATTGGTTCGTCTATAATCTCAATTTTATCTAATTGACAGAAATATTTTAATTTGAAATTATTCATTGGATGAAACCTAAAATAAAATGAAAAATTTAATAATTTTTTCTTCAAATGGTTAAGCATATCTAACAATAACAATGCTTCACCCATATTTCCGGGTAAAAGGACAAGTATTTTATTTGCCTCTCCAATATGGAATTTAATGTTTTCAAGGTAGCCTTGCTTAAATGCAAAACCATTTATGCAATTTAAATCTTGATATTTATCTTTAAAAAATTTTAAATACTTTTGAGAATTAAATATAATTTTATCTGGTTTAGGAGCAATAGAAAATTCTTTATTGCCAGCATAATCAAGACATAAGATATTTCGTGGTTTAGTTGTATGGTAATAACCAATAATTTCAAGATCAGGACAATATTCGTTTTTTGCTATAATTACAGCCTTTTCAGGAATCATATTTTCATGGTTCAGAATTATTTTAGATATATTTAATTTAGTTTTACTGATATTTTTTATAAAGCAGTAAATTAGGGAACTATATAAAGGCCTTTCTTTTATGCAATGGTATTTAAATACTTCAGTGTAATTCTGTTTATTAATATAAAATGAAATATTAGATGCTATTCTAAGTTTTATAATAAAATGTTTGATTAATACAAAAAAGTCAGCAATCCTTAAATAATCTTCTGTAAGTATGAATTTTTCTGTTTTTTTTCTTATAAATTTAATAGTAGTGATATAGCTTTTAACATTATAAAAGATTGGCCAAATAAGGCATTTTCTTTTTTTTTCAGCTAAAAAATTGTTTAAGTCTCCATAATAGCTATCAATAAAATCATGATTTGAAAAATTTGCATCAGCAACCCAAGTTTGAATTAATGTTATATCGGCAAAATCATTTGAAAAATTTTGTTTCTTAGGGGGTACAAGTCTTGATAAGATAAAAATATAAAAGCATTTAAATAAAAATTTTACAGAACTAATAATCTGAATACATTTCTCTTTTTGTTTCCTAAAATAGAAAAGTATTTTATCTTTTAAATTAGTTTCTGATTTATTTTTAAAATAAGTATATATAGCATAGTTATCAGTAAACACTTCTATATTATTATTATTTAATATAAGCTTACTGATTAAACAAATGTAACAATAATCTTGAAAAAAAGAACTAACTGCAGGATTACGTTCAGTGATACATAAAAGCCAGTAATATAGACTATTATATTTTACAGATAAAGAATCAATTGCTGCATTAAAATTTTTCCTGGCATTTTCAATATCAATATCAGTATTTATATTATAATCAACTTTTTCTCCATTTTTAAAAATACGAGTTTTTTTTGTTAAATAATAAATTTTCATATTATTTTTTTTTACTAAAAGCTTCGTTAAAATTTTTAAAAAGATGTTGTTTCCCCAATATAAGTCTTTTTATATTTCTTAATATACGGTAAAATGCGGTATTCTTTTTCAAAAGTTTATAAAATGTTCCTTTATAATATCTATTACTTTTAAATGACATATATTCTTTAAAAAAACTCGACATATTATATTTATAATTTGTCTTAAGATCAAAAACTTTTAATAAACCTTCTGCTTTTCTTAATTCTTCAGTTTCGGCAAATGTTAAGTCACATATAATCGCATCAACTTCGTCTAGTCCACATCTTAACACAGTATAATATCTGTGGTGTCCATCTATTATTAAATTACTTCCATCTTTTTCTGTACTAATTAAAATAGGAAAAAAATTATTTTCTGAAAGTTCTTTTTTTATTATATTTATAATATTTTTTTTTGGTTTAAACTCATTGTAAAAATCCTTATACCAAAAAGACTTTATTTTATTTACTGATACCTTTTGTGAACCTTGGAGAAAATTGAATTTATCAGTAAACCTATTTTGAGTGTTAAAAGATTTGATGGCTCTATCTGAATGAGTTTCTCTAATGTATGTATTATTATTTTCAAATATTTTTAAATTTTTATTAGCTTCATTAAAACCTTCTGCCACAATTTTAAAATTTTTACGATTCATTGCAATTCTAAAATCTCTATAATGAATATGAATTTCATCTGTTACAAATTCATCTTGTAATTCAATATCAAAAATATTATTAAAATAACAGCTGCAGTTTGGTTTTTTTGAGTTTGTTAAAAATTTTAATTGTTGTTTTCTACCACCTGCGATCATTAAAGTAGTTGGATACTTCTGTTCTTCATAATCAGGATTTTGAATTAAGAAATTTCTGACATCTATTGTTGATTTTTGCAAAATATCAGAAAATTCAAAAAATTCATTTAAAGAGAACACTAAACGATATTCACGGTAATGTATATGAATATTTTCTGCTAGGTCAATAAATAACCTACTATTATGCATTTCTCTATCAGGTAAATTAACTTTGCAAAGGTATTTTTTTACAGATCCCATATTAACTTTTAACTTTCTTTAAATTACGAATAGTATTAATCAAATATTTTTCTAGACCAAAATTATAAAATTTTAATTTAACTCTTAATTTAGCAATAGCACTAAAAAAATATATTATTGGATAATTAATGTTCTTCCTTATTCCCTTTATATATGTTATTTCAGCCAATTTTAAATAAAAATCCATGTTTCTATAATTTTTTACTACTTTTTTAGGCATCCACTTCATGTCAGAAAAGCTTAATGTATTAACTTTACCATCCTCTTTTTTTATAAAATTAGACCATTCTTCCAATGATTGTGGCATTTTAATATCATAATTTTTACATAGGCTGTCATAAATTGGTGATCCCGGATATAATCTGAAAAGTACCGGATGCGCAATATCTGCATGTGGGTTTATCTTTTTCATTCTCAAACAGAATTTATAAGTATTACATGCTTGTTTATAAGTTTCGTTTTCAAGACCAACCATAAAAGAATATCTTGGATATATTTTAATATTTTTTGCTAATATATGGGCGGAATATTCTATTTGTTTTAAAGTTATTCCCTTTTTGAGATTATCTAGTATTAGCTGGTTACCACTTTCAGCCCCCATCACAAGAGAACCATATCCAATTTCCCCTAATCTATTAATTATTTCGCGTGTAACATGCTTTTCATTAAAATGATCAACTCGGCACCACATTCTCCAGTTAAATTTCAAATTTCTTTTTTCTACTAAATCAAGGAATTCTTTCATTCTCTTCTTACTAATAAAAAAGTCTTCATCAAAAAATAGAAATGTATTTACATCATATTTAATTTGTAATCTTTCAATCTCTTCAACAATAGCTAACGCAGTTTTAAACCTATAACGCCGCTTTAATATTACATTTATACAAAACTGACATTTATAAGGGCAACCTAATCCAGTTAAAATTGGCATTATTTTTATTTTTCCATTATAACCCGGAAACTCTCTTTCATATACAGATGGCACACTTGATGTTAAATAACTGCTTACATCTACCAACGAATAATCAAAAAAAGGAATATCTTCTATTACATCATAATTTTCCCTCTCAGTAACACATACATTATTATTATCCTTGAAAGCGATTCCTTTTATATTAGATAAGCCTATATTATTTGATATCCCTTTTGCTAAATTTATGGCAGCTTTAGCCCCTTCATTAATAACCACAATATCTACATTTTCATTAGAAACTGTTTGTTCAGGGTATAAAGTTGCATGCGGGCCACCCCAAACAACGTTGACTTTTTTATTAATATTTTTAACTTCTTTTGTTACCATTAAGCCCCAATATAGCTGGCTCACCATAACACTTAATCCAACATATAGAGTATCATCCGTAAGATATTTCTTGATGATATCTATATAATCTTCACATAAATTTATATCGACTATTTTAACTGCATACCCCTCTCTCTTTAAAAGGGTTGCTATTAATAAAATAGCAGTACTTGGCCACACTGTATTTCTCGGAATATTCCATTTGGTGCCACCTGGTGGGAGATTAATTAAAATTATATTTTTTGAACTATAATTCTCCATATTAATATTGAACTCCTTTATTTTTCATAATATCATTACTCTAATGTTTAAATGCCTTATATAGTTCTAGTAACTTTAAATAATCTTTTAGTAAATAATTTATTATAGCAATAATGACTATTGATAAAATAAATCCCCAAAAAATATTATTACTTATTAACGATACCGTTGTTATAGAACCCGCAATTAAAAGAGTTATTCCCAAGAGCCTACAAAAGACAATGAAAATATTAAAATTCAATAGACATGAATTATAATATAGCTGAATTCCTATTCTTACACCATAAAAAACGACCATCAAGCCAGCTAGTATAGTCGCATTAAAAGTTCCTAAAAAATAAAGGAAGATAAAACAGCATATTCCCATAATCATACATATAGAGTTAATATAACTGTACAGTTTATTACGTCTACTGCTTAGAAATATGTATCCGCTCAACATCCCTATTGAATTAAGAAGAGAAAAAACCGATAAAAACTGTAATGCCCCTACAGCACCTAAAAATTTTTCACCTACAAGTAAATCAATGATATGATAAGCATAAATAAAGCAAAAAATAGCGATAAAAGAATGGATAACATAGGCTTTATCTAGGCTGCTTAAAAATAGCTCTTTTACAGCAGTAGGATTATTGTCATTGAATAAAACCGTCAGTTTGTTCATATAAATAGTTAAAATTGAGGTAAATATAATAACAGGTATCATAGCAAGAGAATACGCAAAATTATAATATCCCTGCTCAATAGATCCACATTTATACTGTAAAATATATTTTCCAATATAAGAATATACAGCTGAAATTAATGAGAATAAAATCAATGGTTTAAGATAAACCCAAAACTGTTTATATATATTCTGAAAATTGGGAAATGATATTCTCCCAAATCGAAATGGTACTATACAGAAATAAATAATAATAAAAAATATTAAACTCGCACACCAAAAATAACAATAAATATATAATGTCAGTCTATTTAAAATAAAAAAGACAATAACCCCAAACATTAAAAATGCACGAGTTAGCAACCTCAATATTTCCGCATTTATTGTATGTTTGAAACAGTCTGAATATTCTATAAAACGTTTTTGAAAATACAATGAGACACTTATAATTATACCCAAAATTATTAAATAACTATTATCTATATCATTCCATACAAAATCAGATATTAATGGAATTTTAATAGATACTAAGAAAAATGCGACAATAAAAATTATTAAAAAAGAAAGGGTTGAAAAATAGATAGTATTTATACTATTTTTATTGTTTTTCTTATCTGAGATTAAGTATACATAAGACAAATTAGATTTTAAACTAAAAATAACTATAAGAAAGGTAACTGTCGAATTAATATATGCCAGTTCTCCATATTTTTCAGGCCCAACTACACGTGGAACAATCACTCCAATAGCTACAGCTAAAATAAAATTTACTCCCGATGCAAGTAACTTAAAAACCACTCTATTAGTAGATAAGTTATTAATAATCTTATTAAAATAAGACATTATGAATTATTAAACCAGATAATCTATTATTATTTAATACCGATAATACAGAAATTCTATTTTTTCCATCAATTCCATAGCATAAATCTCCAATTCATTTTGATCAATGACCTCAGCATCAATATTCATTACATCTTTAGCTTTTAAATTAAAGGGTCTTCGCTAGAATTAGTGGGTAATGCGAAGACATCGGAACCTTTTTGCAGTAAATTATTTTTCGGCATAACGGCTTACTGCCGTCTTCGCTTCGCTGCGGACTTATACGAAAAACATTTGACAGCTGCAAGAACCCGCTGTTAAAAAATAAAGTTGCTTTTGAAAAAATGTTATTTTCTCAAAAACATTGAATAATATGTAGCATCGGTTTATCACTATAGAGGTATACCACAACTTCAAAAAGTGAGACACCGATGCGACTTAAAACTATACTTAATAAATGTATAAAGTACAAATCATTTGTATTTAGTATAGCAAGATTCAGCAAAGATATGAAGAAGATCATAATAACAGTAAAAAGCAGAGCAAACTCTAAACCGGTATGCAGCGTCTGCGGTAATCCCGGCAGTGGTTATGATACTTTGACTGCAAGAGAGTTTCAGCATATTCCAATTTGGGGATTTCAGGTGTTTTTCCTATACAGTATGAGACGTGTTAACTGTAGGTACTGCAACAGAATAATTGTAGAAAAAGTTCCGTGGAGTAACGACAAGAATCATTTGACTCATTATTATGCAAAGTATCTTGCTTCATGGGCAAAGCTGATATCCTGGAAAGAAGTGGCCGAACGATTCAGGACATCATGGCAAACTGTTGCAAAAGCAGTAGAGGAAATTGTTGAATATGGACTGAAACACCGAAATATTGATGGAATTACAGCTATTGGAATTGATGAGGTTCAATGGCATAAAGGGCATAAATATCTTACTCTTGTTTATCAGATAGATGCAGGTTGCAGACGGTTATTATGGATCGGCGAAAAGCGTATACAGAAAACTCTGCTGCGGTTTTTCTACCAGTTTGATAAGATTGAAAAAGGCTTCGCGTCCAGCATTAAAGTAATATGCAGTGACTTAAGTTTCGGATTTAAAAAATCCTACTTAAGTTATTTATAATAAGAGAATTAACCAATTTATGCTGTATATTATTGATGAGACAAAACATTCAATAAAAATACAATAAAAAGGTTAATTCAAAAAATGAAACATACTTTAACACCAATATCAGACAATTTAAAACAGGATTACATATTTGCGGATAATGAAATTTAGAATTCTTTAAAAAAAATAAAATTTTTCAGGATATTCAATAAACACAGCAAAATAGCAAAACGGCACGGCTACAATATTGAATCAGTTATTTATACTCTTATTGTGGGGGCTTTTTTAAAGCAAAATTCAATAAAGATGTTTTGTGAGAAATGCCTGAAAGCCTTTTTCCCTGGAGGAAAAGATGTTCTTTATAATACGATGAAAAGCGAGGATATTAACTGGCGGCTTATTTCATTTGAGACTGCAAAAACTATTTATGTTCAGAACAATATAGCATATGAAAAGGAAAAAGCATTTGTTTTTGATGATACAATCAGAAAGCGCAGCGGTAGTAAGGTTGAAGAAACCTCATGCCACTTCGAACATTCAGAATGCAGAACAGTCAGAGGTCATCAGATGCTTGAACTGGGCCTGTCGTTCAAAAATGGTTTTCTCCCACTGGATCGTCAAATTTATATTGATTCTAAAAGGAGTCATTACCTAAATGAAGAGTTTAAAAACGGTAAAAGTACGGTTGCGAAAGACTTTCAATGCGCCAAAAACAATAATAAAAATGAAATGTTCAGATTGATGCTTAAAAGAGCAGTAAAATATGGATTTCAGGCAAAATATACTCTTGCAGATTCATGGTTTAATTCAAAAGAAAATATAAAAACAGTAAAAGAACTTGATATGACAGGGATATTCAGAGCAAAACGAAGCAAAATGAATTACTGCCTCAATGGCAGAAAATACTGTTTAAAGGAACTCTATCTTCTTATGAAAAGACGTTTTATCAAAAAGAAGAACTGTAAATGGAAAACAGCTTCACTCACAGTTAAACTTAACATATCAGATGACAACACCAAAGAAGAATTAATTGATGTTAAACTTGTATTTTCCGCTCCTAAAAAGCAGAAAAAAGATCAATGGGCCGCATTCCTGAGTACGGATACCTCTTTATCTAATGAAAAGATTCTGGAAATTTATGCAATGAGATGGTCCATTGAAGTTTACTTTAAAGAAATTAAGCAGAATATGGGATTCCTCAAAGAACAGTCACCGTCATATACATCACACTACAGTTCTATTCACATAACTGCTATACGTTATATGCTGCTGCTTCACGGAATAATTTCAGAGGGGGATATTACTTTTGCACAATACAGAAACAGTATTACTGATAAAATTGAAATATTGACTTTTGCATCTATGCTTTGGCAGTTATTTAAAGCCGTCATTTATGGAGTTCTGGATTCATTTGAAAAACTAATTGGTAAAACTAATCTTGAAAAAATCAAAAGTAAAATATCTGTTACTATTGAAGATATGCTTGAAAAGTCTCTGCAAATTGATGCAGATTATATAAAATCGGAAATAAAAGCAGAAAAGTTAGGGGCTTTAATTTAGAAAATTAAAACCCGAAACTTTAACAGTGATATGTGGAAGCCGTATCTAAACGTTATTGCAAAAAAACTTCCGGCTGCAATCCATGTTCTTGACAAATTCCACATAATGCAGAAATTCAGTAAAGCAATAGATAAAGTAAGAGCATCCGAAGCAAAAAGACTTAAAGAAAAAGGTGAAGAGCTTGTTCTTTCAAAATCCAGATGGTGTTTTCTCAAAAGAAAAGGAAACTTAACAGAAAAGCAAAGCTTTAAATTGAAATAGCTTCTGGATATAAACTTAAAAACTGTCAGAGCTTATCTCCTTAAAGAACAGTTTCATAAATTCTGGGAATATAAAAGCCCGACCTGGGCAGGTAAATTTTTTGATTCATGGTGTAAAACAGCTATGTATTCTAAAATCGAACCGATGAAAGATGTAGCAAAAATGCTTCGTTCTCACAGAGAGCTTATTCTTAATTTTTTCAGAGCAAAAAAGCAGTTTAACAGCGGTATAGTTGAGGGCTATAACCGGAAAATAAATCTGACTATCAGAAAATCTTTCGGTTTTAGAACCTTTAAATATGCAGAAATAGCCTTGTATCATCAGATTGGTGAATTGCCGGAACCGATTTACAACCATGAATTCTGGTGAAGAGGCAAATTAAAAAACTTTGTCTTATTTCCCAGAGTTCTTCTTAAGTCTCTTTCAGTTAATAAACTACCTCAACGCAAGCGTACGAAAGTATTACTATAGTTCAAGATACATCTGCGCGGAATGAATTTTTTATTTAGTATATTAACCGACTATTCATATCTATCAAATACTTTTTGAAATGATACATTAATTGTAAAAATTTAAGAATTAAAGAATCAATTTACAGTTAATGTTTTTAAATAGAACTTTCCCACTCAGTTTGCTAAGAATTAAAAAAGGTTTGATAGCAACAACTTTCTTATTAAAACTTTTAATAGATTCAACTTTTTCCCAATCGTGAGTACCTCTTGAAAAATGTAAATTATAAGAAATATTTCGAGATGTCTTGTCTGCATAATATACCCTAAACATTAGGCAATAAGAACCAGCTCCTATAGAAACATTTTCAGAACAACTTTCCCCTGAAAGGTAAATATATCTTGTAGGTTTATTTAAGTTTATTTTTTCTCCCATCCAAAAAGTTGATTCAGTTTTAGTCGTATTGTTGATGCCAAGGCTACTGTCAAGTTTGCTTTTATTCCAAAAGGTTTCACATTTATCCTTCTTTTTATTAATTGGTAACCATCCCTTTGGGAATGATTTATTCTGATTACACTTTTTAAAATTAGAATTTACAATTAAATTCTTCCCATAATTTGGTTTAAAACTCTTAATCTTTATATCATCAATAAATAATTTTCCTACATAACCTGATAACAAGAATTTAAATTTGACGGCATTAACTTTGTTATTAAAAAAAAACTTTTTATTTAGTTTAAACCAATCTTTTTTTGTTATAGGAATTTTTATGGTAGTTTTAGTTGTTGAAACTTTATCTTTAACTTTATAAAAAAAAACTTCAATATTAGCTTCATTAGTATTTTTAATGCTAATTAAATTGCATGTTTTAAGCCAAACGCTAAAATCAAAATGATTTAATGGACTTTCAAGAAAAAAAGTATTGCTAACCCAGTATGCTTTTGTTCCGCTGATATTGTTAATTTCGAGGGATTTTTTGCCGGTGTGGGCTTCGGAGTGGGACCAGGCTTCGTGTGAGGTAAATGGCTGACCT
>CAZYRX010000053.1:0-13419 GCA_964649895.1 uncultured Halanaerobium sp. | reverse complement strand
TAAATGCTTTTCAGCGACATATATTATCTTAACATTAATATGCTGTTTTGTCAAGGAAACAGAAACAAATAATCCAATAAAAAATCATCATGCTTTTATAATCTGCAGCTTAACTTTTCTTTCGCGCGGACCATCAAATTCACAAAAGTAAACTGACTGCCAGGTCCCTAAATCTATTTTGCCATTTTCAATAATTAATAATTGGTCAACACCAAAAAAACTAGATTTAATATGAGCAGCAGAATTCCCCTCCATATGAGTGTAATTATCATCAAAAGGAATGATTTTATTGATTTCTTTTATAATATCTTTTTTTACATTGGGATCTGCATTCTCATTTATCGTTACAGCTGCAGTAGTATGTGGAATATGTATCTGAAGTTGGCCATTATCAATATTGTTTCTATTAATAATTTTTTCTAATTCTGAAGTAATATCAACAAATTCTACTTTCTGACTTGTTTTTATTGAGAACTCACCAAGCATTTAATCACTCCTCAATTAATATAGTTGATAATATTGAAAATTCTAATAATTAACTTTTCAAACAAACCGGGTGGCACCCGGTTTGTTTAGATCTAATACTTTATTTATTCAGTGCTTTCAGGTCTCATTGTAGGGAATAAAATTACATCTCTTATAGAACTGGAATCTGTGAGAAGCATTATTAATCTATCAATACCAATACCTAAACCACCAGTTGGCGGCATACCATATTCTAAAGCTCTTATGAAATCATAATCCATCATCTGGGCTTCTTCATCTCCAGCTTCACGCATTTCTACCTGTTTTTCAAATCTCTGTTTTTGTTCTTCCGGATCATTGAGCTCACTAAAAGCATTTGCAATTTCTCTACCGTATATAAAGCCTTCAAATCTATAAGTAAATCGTGGATCATCCTCTATTTTTTTAGCAAGTGGAGAAACTTCAATAGGATAATCCATAATAAAAGTAGGCTGAATAAGTTTATCTTCAACTCTTTCTTCAAAAATTTCGTTTAAAACCTCACCATAAGATAAACCTGGTTTTAATTCAATGCCAATATTTTCTGCTGCTTGATATGCTTCATCAGCAGTATTAAATTCATTAAAATCAACACCAGCATATTTTTTTACAGCATCAACCATTGTTATTCTAGTCCAGGGAGTAGCCAAATCTAATTCTGTTTCCTCATATTCAACTTTAGTTTTGTCTAAAACTTTTTCTGCTAAATCATAAATTAGATTTTCAGTTAATTCCATCATATCATGATAATCCGCATGTGCTTGGTAAAGCTCCATTGTAGTAAACTCTGGATTATGTTTATATGACATTCCTTCATTACGAAAATTGCGATTTATCTCAAAAACTTTTTCAAATCCTCCAACAATTAATCTTTTTAAATATAATTCAGGAGCAATCCTTAAATAAAGATCCATATCTAAAGTGTTATGATGAGTAATAAAAGGTCTTGCAGTAGCTCCTCCTGCAATTGGATGCATCATTGGTGTCTCTACTTCAAGAAAACCTTTTTCTTCCAAAAAGTTTCTCATTTCCTTGATAATTTTACTTCTTATTATAAAAGTTTCCTTTACATCAGGATTTACTATGAGATCTAAATAACGCTGACGATAACGAATATCTTTATCTTTTAGCCCATGAAACTTTTCAGGTAAAGGACGCAGAGATTTTGTTAGCAATTCAAAAGAGGAGACTCTAATTGAGACTTCACCTCTTCTGGTTTTAAAAACTGTACCAGTAACTCCAATAATATCTCCTAAATCTAAATCTTGAAAAAATTCATAACGGTCTTCGCCAATATTATTTTGTTTAACATATAATTGAACCTGACCTGACATATCCATCAAGTCTGCAAAGCTTGCTTTACCGTGAGTCCGAATTGCCATAAGTCTTCCAGCTAGCTTTACTTCTTCATCTTCTACTTCATCAAAATTTTCTTCCACTTCTACCGCATGATGAGTTATCTTATACTTGTCAGCAAAAGCTTTTTCTTTTTCTTTTCTTAGTTCATTTAGTTTTTCCCGACGCTGACGCATTAACTCATTCATATCTTCCAGTATATTATCACTCATTATAAATTTACAGCTCCTTATTTAATTATAATATCTTTTCTTATTATTATATTAATAAAAATTCTTATTAACTAAAAATATAATTAAATTTAATGTTTAACTTTTTTAATAGACACAATCTCATATTCAACTTCTCCAGATGGAGTATCAACTTTTACCTGATCCCCAATAGCATGTCCAAGAATAGATTTTCCGATTGGTGATTCGTTGGATATTTTATTATTTAGAGGATCTGCCTCTGCAGAACCAACTAAAGTATATCTTATTTTTTCATCACTATCAAGATTGTGCAGCATAACTTGAGTACCAAGATTTACCTTTTTATCCGTTATTTCTTCATCTTTTACAACATGAGCATTATTAAGCATATTTTTAATTTCTTTTATTCTACCTTCAACAAAAGCCTGTTCATTTTTTGCATCATCATATTCAGAATTCTCACTAATATCTCCAAACTCACGGGCAACTTTAATTCTTTTAGCAACTTCACGTCTTTTTTCGTTCTCTAAATATTCTAATTCATTTTCGAGTTTTTCAAATCCTTCTTCTGTCAACATTACTTGGTCAGACATAATATCTACCTCTACTTTCTAATTTATATTGAAATTTATTTTGATTATATAAATTCATATCATTACATTAAAGTATGCCAGGTAGTGACCTGACACATTACTCAATCTATTAATTATTAATCATTATATTGAAATTTACTTTTATTGTCAAGAAGTATTAACTTCTAGCTTATATTCTTTTAATAAAGAGATTAATCTATCTTTATCAAATAATTGATTAACTTTATTTTTTATTTTGCTTGAATAAGGCATCCCCTTAATATACCAAGCAATATGTTTTCTCATTAGCGGAACAGCTTGCTTTTCACCATAAAAATCTACCGCTATATTTAAATGTTTGATTGCAAAATCTATTTTCTCACTATTTGTAGGTGAATCAATTTTATTCCCAGTTTTTAAATACTCAATTATTTCTCTGAAAATCCAAGGATTACCCTGAGCAGCTCTACCAATCATAATCCCACTACAATTTGTTTTTGAAAAAACAGCAGCTGCATCTTCAGGTGTAAAGATATCTCCATTTGCTATTACAGGAATATCTACATTTTTCACAACTTCCTCTATAATATTCCAATCAGCTGAGCCTTTATAAAACTGATTCCTCGTTCTACCATGTACAGCAACAGCAGCAGCACCAGCTGATTCAGATATCTTAGCTAATTCTACTGCATTAATGTGTTTAGCATCCCACCCAGATCTCATTTTAACAGTAACTGGTATATTTACAGAATTAACAACACTCTTAATAATTTTCTCAGCTAAACTCAAATCCCTCATTAATGCAGAACCTGCACCATTTTTTACAATCTTTTTTGCAGGACACCCCATATTAATATCTATAATATCGATGTCATACTCTCTTGCTATATTATTAGCTGCTCGAGCAAGAAAATCAGCTTCTTCTCCAAATATCTGTACAGCTATTTTACCGTCTTTTTTTCTATCATACTCCAGCAGTTCTTTTGTCTTTTCATTTCCATATTCAAAACCTTTAGCACTAACCATTTCTGTGTAAAGTAACTTAATACCCATTTCTCTAATCAGCTGTCTAAAAGGATAATCACTGATCCCAGCCATAGGAGCTAAAAACACAGGTGGCTCAATATTTAAGTCATCAAATTTCATTTATGATCCTACTCCATTTAAATCTGCTATATATTTTAGTCCTTTTAAAGTTAAAAAAGGTTCCACATAATCAATACTATCAGTCTCAGCAGCAATTAAACTTACTAATCCTCCAGTAGCAATTACTTTTGCATTTTGAGAAAGTTCAACTTTTAATTTCTTTACCAGATATTCAACCTGCCCAACAAAACCATAAACAATACCAGCTTTCATTCCATCAATTGTATTTTTGCCAATAGCTTTTCCCGGTTCAATCAATTCAATTCTAGGTAGTTTAGCAGATTGATTAAATAAAGCTTCTGCTGAAATACCGATACCTGGTGCAATAGCACCACCCAAATATTCACCTTTTGAAGACACTGCACAGAAGGTAGTCGCAGTACCAAAATCCACAATGATAAGTGGCCCAGAATATAATTCCCCGGCTGCTACAGCATTAACAATTCGATCTGCACCTACTTCTTTAGGATTATCAGTTTTGATATTCATACCGGTTTTTACACCTGGTCCAACTACAAGGGGTTTTACATTAAAATATCTATAAGAGGTCTTTTTAAGAATTCTCAATATAGGTGGTACCACACTAGAAATAATTATTGACTTAACCTGCTCTGAAGTTATAGATGCAGATTCAAAAAGATTCTTAAAAAGCATACCATATTCATCTGGTGTTTTATTTCTATCAGTAGAAATCCTCCAATGAGTTCTTAAATTATCTCCCTCATATAGACCTAGTACTGTATTAGTATTTCCGATATCCATAGTTAATATCATCTTAATTCCACCTCATAGAATCCATCAATTAGAGAAATATTCTTTAATTTCTTGAAAAATTTCTTTTGTTGATAAAATTTTATCAATCTTTCCAATGCCAGCCCCAGTGAAAAATACTCCATCTTCCATATTTCCAGCTTTTGCAGCAACCAGAGCATCTCTAATACAGAAGTTTTTAGTGCAGTGTTTTAAACAATCAGTACAATTAGCAGGGGGAGGAGCTTCTCCTGCTTGAATTAAATCGGTGAATCTAGTCTTTATTGCATTAGCTTTCAAACCAACAGAGCTCATAATTTTAACAACATCAGTTGAAGATGCTTTAACACATAATTTTTTAAAACTTTCTGCAACTGCTGCCTCTTTGCTAGCTAAAAATCTTGTCCCCATCTGAACACCATCAACACCTAGAGCAAACATCTTTTCCATATCTGGTGGAGTTACTACATCACCAGCTCCAATAACTGGTATATTAACTTTATCAACTATTTTTTTTACTAAATTAAAACTATTTTCATCTGTTCCTAAGTGCCCACCTGCATTCCCGCCTTCTACAACAATAGCTGCTGCACCTAACTTCTCAGATATTTTTGCCAGCTTAAGTGAAGATACGATTGGTACTACAGGAGTATTTGTTTTCTTGCCTACAGTAAACATATCCCGAGAAAAACCTGCGCCAGATATTATTACATCCACACCAGCTTCAACTGAAGCATTTAAAAGTTTTTTGAAGTTTTTCGCAGCAAACATAATGTTGACTCCGATTATTCCATCTGTTTTTGCTTTTGCTTTTCTTATTTCGTTTTTAATTTCTTCTATACCAAGTACAGTACCAGCGATTACACCAATACCACCCTGGTCTGCAACGGCTGCAGCTAATTCTGCCATTGATATTCTAATTGCCATCCCACCCTGAATAATTGGCAGTTCTGGCTTTAAATTTGCGATTTCAAGCTTTGGTAATTTCAATTTATCACTCCTAAAAATAATTCTTTATAATTTTACTATATTTTATCTTATCATATAATAAGAAAGATTTAAATACTTTTTGACTTCCAGTCAATAATCACCTGAATTCTTATAATTTAATATCTAATATTACTGACTTGTTTTATTACTTATATCAATTCTGCCATCTATAATCATCTTTTTATATTCTTCTAATTTATCTAGAACATCTTTAGAGAGTGTTTTTTCAGCCTGGTCCTGATCTAAGCCTATACCTCCAGAAGCTAAATCATATATCTTTGTACCAGTCTTGAAATCTCCCCTGTAGAAATTTTTAGTTTCATTTTCAGTAATAAAACTAATCTTTTTAATTACATTTGTCAAAATGTTCTCAGAAGCAAGGTTGTTATCTGCACTGTTAACCCCAATTAGATAAAAATCATTTTTTAAGGCTGCATCTATAACAGATTTAGAACCTGGGCCTGCTGCATGAAATATCACATCAACATTATGATTCTCAAATAATTCAACTGCAGTATCCCCTGCTTTGGTGGGATCTGTAAAATTACCAGTATATCTAATTATTAATTCCACATCTTCATCTGCTCTTAATGCACCCTTAGTAAACCCTCTTTGATATCTTTTTAAAATATTGTTTTCTCTCCCACCTATAAAAGCAATTTTTCCACTTTCACTCTTAAGTGCAGCTGCGGCACCAGCTAAAAAAGCTCCTTCTTCAACAGCAAAATTAACAGATAAAACATTTTCCAGCTCTACTCTACCATCTACAAGAACAAAATGGGTTTCTGGATACATTTGAGCTGCTTCTTTTAATGATTCCTGCATAGAAAATCCTACAGCCCATATCAATTCGGATTTTTCCTCTACAAGTTTATTTAAATTAGGTAAATAATCAGTCATTAATTTTGATTCTAAAACTTTTAACTCAATACTTAAATCATCTACAGCATCTTCCAAGCCTTCCCAAATTTGATCATTATAAGAATTATCATTTAACCCTCCGATATCAGTAACAAATGCTATCTGGATATTATTTGTTTCCTGAGCAAAGCTTGGAACAGCTAGAGAAAAAACAAGTATAATCAATATAACAGATATAATTTTAGCCAATAAAATGCATCTCCTTTAATTATTATCATAACTAGTGTATTTGAGTGAGGTATTATAAGACTGAAATTTTTTTAGACTCCCATCTTTAAGTTCAGCAAGTATTTCACCATTATCTAATATATCTTTAATAAGAACTTCAAAGTGTACATCTTGATGAATTAATACGACTTTTTTAGAAATTATATTTAAACTTTTTTTCCATTTATCAATAATCATTTTACTTTTACCACTAAAATACTCATCAATATAATAATTTATATTCTTAATCAATTCAACCAAAAAAATGTTTTTGTCAAGTTTATTGCCAGTTTCTTTATAATAAGAGGTAGCTTTTTTGTCAATTGTTTTAGCAAGATTTTTATTGTTAAGGTTGATACCACAGCCAATTATTAGATATGGTTTTTCTTTTTGTGATAATACTAATTCAGATAGTATCCCAGCGATTTTTTTATTATTAACTAAAATATCATTTGGCCATTTTATAATTGTATTAAAATTAAAATTTTCAAATGTATTCTTTAGAGCTAATGCTGCAGCCGCCGTAATTGGTGGCAGATTTTCAATATCATCATTAACTGCAGTTAAAAATGAAACAGAAAGGCTCTGTTTATTAGAGGAGAGCCACTTATTGCCTCTTCTTCCCCTACCTTCTGTCTGTATATCTGCAGCAAACACAATAAGCCTATCATCTATATTGTTCACTAACCCTCTGTTATTATTCTTGTCAATATTTTTGATATATCTTTTTGCTGCATTATTTGTAGAATCAATCTGCTTTGAAGTAATAATTTTGATTAATTCACCAGTATTTAATATTATATCAATTTGTTTTTTGTCTATGTACTTGCTTTTTTTAAAATCATCTTTTTGGCTGAATTCAAAAGAAATAGTATTTTGATTAAGTGTAGATAGATTTTGCATCTGAAGATTTCCACTCCCATATCATTTTAAAAAAGGGCCTATAAAAAGGCCCTTTACTTTTATAATGATTTAAGATTTTATTCAATTAACAGCTGCTTCCAGCAGTTATATCTCTAATTTTTACTGATTTATAATTCAAAAGAACTTTTATAAAATAAGTGTAAACAGGTATATTGATCAGCTGACTTATTAAACGCGGCGGCATTAAAACTGTAAATGGAACACCAAAAAGCATGTTAATAAAGTATGGTACTAGTATTAAAGATGTTATTACCTGACCTATTGATATTGCGATAAATATTACAGGTAAAGTTCTACAGCGGCGCAGCACATAAAATACTATAAATCCGGGAATAAAACCTGTCAAAAAAGATGTGAAAGTAAAATGCGGCATATAAGCTCCCATTGGGTTAATAAAATATCCCATGAGATCTCCTAAAGCACCAACAATACCACCCGCGAGTGGACCAAAAGCAACTCCAGCAAATATTATTGGTAATGCACCAAAACCTATTCTTACTCCCTCAACACCAGCAACTGGAATTCGAATACTTAAAATTCTAGTTAAAATCACAGTCAGAGCCGTCAGAAATGCTAAATAAGCAGTTCTCTTAGTAGTTATTTTCATTAAACGCACCTCCCCCCTCTTTGGTTAGGATGATAGTTTAAAATCTGCACCAAAGAAAGAGGTAACTTTGGTGACAACGGACGCGACAGTGAGACCGCAGCTTTTAATAAAGCTTTCGTTTCAGAGCAACGTCCCATCTCTGAACACTCTACGCCTCATGTCTACTCTATCACATATGTTATTTGATTATATTATAACCTATCTTAACTTCGATTTAAAGTAATTTTAAAACAAACCTGAAATTTTACCGTCAGCATCTATATCAATATCTTCGGCTGAAGGCCTCTTTGGCAGTCCAGGCATGACTAAAACTGGACCTGTCATTACTACTAGAAAGCCTGCGCCAGCAGATAAATTAATTTCCTTAACGCTAATTTTAAAATCTTTTGGTCTTCCTTTTAAAGAGGGATTATCCGAAATTGAACTCTGAGTTTTTGCCATACAAACTGGGAGTTTATTATATCCTTCATTATTATATTTTTCAATTTGAGATAATGCTCTATCACTATAGTCTACACCATCTGCTCCATATATTTCTTCAGCTATTGTCTCAATTTTATTTTTAATAGACACATCTACATCATATAAAAACTTAAATTGACTTTCTTCATTTTCAAGTATTTCAAGCAATTTTTCTGCAAGCTCTTTACCTCCGGATCCACCCTTAGCCCAGACTTCAGATAAAGCAACATCAACCCCTATCTTTTCACACTTGTTTCTAAGCAGCTCTAATTCCTCTTCAGTATCATCTGGAAAACGATTAATAGCTACAATAGTAGGTACACCAAATTTATGAATATTTTCTATATGTTTTTCAAGGTTTTCTATACCTTTTTCTAAAGCTGATAAATTCTCTTCTTTTAATTTATTTTCTGTAACTCCACCATGCATTTTAAGTGCCCTAATTGTTGCAACTATCACAGTTGCGTCTGCTTTTAAATCTGCATAACGAGATTTAATATTATAAAATTTTTCTGCACCTAGATCAGCCCCAAAACCGGCTTCAGTCACTGCAATATCTCCAAGTTTTAGAGCTAATTTAGTTGCCATTACACTATTACACCCATGAGCAATATTTGCAAAAGGTCCTCCATGTATAAATGCAGGTGTGTTTTCTAATGTCTGGACTAAATTAGGTTTTATCGCATCTTTTAAAAGAGCAGTCATTGCACCTTCAACTTTAAGATCATGAGCAGTTACACTTTTACCCTCATGAGTATAACCAATTACTATCTTACCCAGTTTTTCTTTTAACTCTATTAAATTATTAGCAAGACATAAAATTGCCATAACCTCTGAGGCAACTGTTATTAAAAATCCATCCTCTCTAGGCTGACCATTGACAGTTCCACCAAGCCCGACTATTGTATTTCTTAAAGAGCGATCATTCATATCCATTGCTCTTTTATAAGTAATTTGAGTAAGATCAATATTTAGTTCATTACCTTGTTTTATATGATTATCTATTGCTGCAGCAAGCAAATTATGGGCAGCCCCGATTGCATGTATATCACCAGTAAAATGAAGATTTATATCTTCCATTGGTACAACCTGAGAATAACCACCTCCTGCTGCACCACCCTTAATTCCCATTGTCGGACCGAGTGAAGGTTCACGAAGTGCAATTACTGCATTTTTTCCTGCTTTATTTAACGCCTGACCAAGACCTACAGTTGTAGTAGTTTTTCCTTCTCCTGCAGGAGTTGGTGTTATAGCAGTTACAAGTACAAGTTTGCCATCAGATTCTTCAGATAATCTTTTTAATACATCAAGCTCAACTTTTGCTTTATATTTTCCATAAAGTTTTAAATCATCTTCTACCAATCCAAGCTGAGAAGCAATCTCAGTAATTTCTTTCATTTTTGATGCCTGAGCTATTTCAATATCACTTTTCACAATTTTTCCCCCTCAAGTATAGTTCGCGTAAATAATTTTTTAAATATAATTTAATTACTATTAATTAATTTCAATATAATTTAAAAAAATCCTGCTTATCGATTATAAATTAATTTACATAGTTTATTCTATATTTATTTGCTTTCTCTCATTAAAAAATGTTTCACTTCCTTTATTTACCATAAAATATACTGTTAAAGTTACACTACCCAATATTCCCATCATTATTGCTATTTGATATTTAATTGCTGTAATTGGAGAAGCACCGGCAAGTATTTGTCCTGTCATCATACCAGGCAAAAACACTATACCCATTCCCATCATAGAATTGATAGTAGGTAGAACTGCATTATAAAATGCTCTATTTGTAATCTTTTTTACTGCTAATAATGGTTCAGCACCAAGCATTAAATAATTTTCTATTAATTTTTTATTATCTTTAAAACCATTCACAAGATGGTTTACACCTAAAGAGATACCTGTCATAGAATTTCCTATAAGCATTCCTG
Source organism: uncultured Halanaerobium sp. (assembly GCA_964649895.1). GTDB lineage: Bacteria > Bacillota > Halanaerobiia > Halanaerobiales > Halanaerobiaceae > Halanaerobium. The sequence continues at coordinate 2,846 of CAZYRX010000053.1, read as the reverse complement.
AGAGCGGAATAAAATAATCTGCTCTGTACCACGGTTCTATTTGAATAATTATTAACAGAAAAAAGAAAATGCTTATTGAAGTTCCTGAAAACATAGAAATCGCTATTATCTTTTTCAAAGATGAAGAAATTTCCCCCTGTACTCTACCATATATATTATATATCGCAAAAACTTCCATAATTAAAAGAACCAAAATACTAAAAAAAGGGTTTTGATTTGCAAACACATAATCCAAAACAAATCCAACTGCAACAAGTTGAACAGTCATTCTAAAGGAAGCAAGTAAGATCTCTCCTCCATGTCCTATATCTTTCTTTTTAACAATAGTAAGTAATATCAAAACAAATATATATGCAAAAACTAACTGCATAATCTCAATATTTATAGCTCCATTTTCCACTATAATCACTCCAATTTTTAATAATATATTTTAAATTAATCTTCTTATTAATAAAATTTATACAATTTTACCTTTCTCAATATTTATAATTCTATCTGCAAATTTATCAGCAATATCAGGACTGTGAGTAACCATAATCATAGTCCGACAGTTATTTCGAGCATAATTTACTACCATATCTATGATTTTTTCTTCTGTTTCTATATCCAATGAAGATGAAGGTTCATCTAAAAGAAGTGTATCTGGCTCTAGCAGCATAACTCTGGCAAGTGCTAACCTTTGTCTTTCTCCACCAGATAGTTTTTCTGCATCATCAAATATATTATTATCTAACGCTACTTTTTTTAACAATTTTTTATAAACTTCTTCATCTGAATATTCTTTTGCTGTTAATTCCTCAGTAAGTCTAAAGTTGTCTTCAATAGTACCTTTAAAAATCTGTGGATCTTGAGGAAGCATTACAACTTTTCTTCGTAATTTTACAGGGTCATAATCTTCAACTAATCTATTCTTATAATATATTTTCCCAGCATCTGCAGAAATCATATTATTTAGTAATTTCAAAAAAGTTGTTTTACCTCCTCCACTTGGTCCCAAAACAGCTGTAACCAGATTATCTTCTATTTTCAATTCATCGATTTCAATGATGTTTTTAAACTTTACATTTTCTAATTTAAACATTGCTGCCTCCTTTTCGAAATCACGAAATTATCTCTTCAAATAATTCTCTTGTTTTCTCTTCTGCTTCTATTAATATTTTCTCACCTTTACCAGTAATTGAATAATATTTTCTAACTTTACCTTCAACTACTTTTTCTTTAGTTTGTAAAAGCTCATCTTCTTCCATAGAATGTAAAATGGGATATATAGTACCTGAGCTAACTTCATAACCATGACTTTTAAGTTCATCAATCATCCATAACCCAAAAAATGCTTCTTTTTTTGCGTGATGTAAAATATGAATTCTCATAAAAGCTAAAAATAGTTTTCTTAAAATTTTATTCTTCACTTAATTCACACCCTTTTTCAGTTTTCGATATCGATTTATATTATAGCAAATAGATAATAAAATTAAAAGTAATTAAACAACAAAAACCAGCCATTTAAGGCTGGTTTATGAAATCTTTATCTTATTTTATTATATTAATTTTAACACTTAATTTTCCTGGGGTTCAGGTTTAAATGTAGTAATTATAGACTTTTCTTTTTCATCTTCTTCAGAAGTCTTTTCTTCAAGCACATCTTTATCAGGATCACCAGTTATCTCTCCACCCTGAATAAGAAGCTGAATTTGATCAGAATTTAAAGTTTCATGTTCTTTAAGTGCAGTAACAATTCTTTCAACAGTCTCACTATTTTCTCTTAAAAGACGTTCTGCCTTACTAAAACATTCTTCAACCATTTTACTGACTTCTTTATCAATTCGTGCTGCAACTTCTTCACTGTAATTTCTCTGTCTTGATATATCACGACCCAGAAAAACCTGCTGATCATGTTTTTGTCCAAGTGTTAAAGGCCCCAAATTCTCACTCATACCATATTCTGTAACCATAGCTCTAATAATCTGGGTGGCTCTTTCAATATCATTTTGAGCACCTGTACTAATATCATCTAAAAATATTGCTTCTGCTGCCCTACCACCAAGTAAACTTGTTACCTTATCAAGCAGCTGACCTTTTGTCATAAAATTCTGGTCATCCTGTGGTAATGGAATAGTAAATCCACCTGCACGTCCTCTTGGGATAATAGAAACTTTATGAGTTCTATCAGCATGTTCTAAAAGTTCACCTAAAAGAGCATGTCCAGTTTCATGATAAGAAACCAATTCTTTTTCTTTTTCTGTTACAACTCTACTTTTTTTAGCTGGTCCAGCAATAACTCTATCTATTGCATCATCAAAGTCTTTCATGGATATTATTTTTTTACCACGGCGTGCAGCTAAAATAGCAGCCTCGTTAGCAAGATTTTCCATATCAGCTCCTGTAAATCCTGGCGTTCTTTTAGCTAATATCTCTAGTTCAATATCATCATCAAGTGGTTTATCTTTAACATAGATTTCAAGTATCTTTTGTCTTCCTAATCTATCCGGTTTATCAACAATAATTTGTCTATCAAAACGACCGGGTCTTAATAGGGCTGGATCTAAAACATCTGGTCTGTTTGTTGCAGCCATAAGAATAATTCCTTCATTTGGCTCAAAACCATCCATTTCTACCAGCAGCTGATTCAACGTCTGCTCTCGTTCATCATGGCCTCCACCAAGTCCAGCTCCTCGCTGTCTCCCAACAGCATCAAGTTCATCAATAAATATAATACATGGTGAGTTCTTCTTACCTTTCTCAAATAAATCACGTACTCTTGAAGCACCAACACCAACAAACATTTCTACGAAATCAGAACCACTGATAAAGAAAAATGGTGCTCCTGCTTCTCCAGCTACAGCTTT
>CAZYRX010000052.1:4699-13465 GCA_964649895.1 uncultured Halanaerobium sp. | reverse complement strand
TTATAAAAATGATAAGATTATTTAAGAGAAAAATCAAGTAAGTAGTTTATAATTTTAAAAATTAATCAAATATTTTTATTTAACTGAGGTGAAATAATGAAATACAATATTGGTATAGACATTGATGGTGTACTAACAGATGAAGGTGACAGAGAAAATAGTATCTGGCAGCAGAAAATGAATGAATTATTTGATAGAAAAATCAGTCTAAAAGAATACACCTATGACCTGCGAAAAGCTTTTGGACTTACAGAACAGGAATTAAATCATTTTTTAGAAATTAAACTCCCAGAAGTTTATGCAAATGTAGGGCTAGCTGCTGGTGCAAGAGAAACTTTAGAAGAACTTCACCAGGCAGGACATAATTTGATTTTAATAACAGCAAGAAATGAAATATTTAGAGAGGTAACTGAAAAATGGTTAGAGAAACATCAAATTCCTTACCATGAGCTTCATCATGATGATGATAAGGCACCACTGGCAGTAAAAAAAGATATAGCTTTATTTATAGATGACAGAAAAGAAAATGCTGTTCAAATTGCATCAGAAAATATTCCTGTTATCCTGGTAAATAAATACCACAATCTCAGCTTTGAAAGTAATAATAATATTTTAAAAGCTGATAACTGGAATGAAATCAGAGAAAATATTAAATCACTGCTCTCTAAAAATACTCCTGCCGGTAAATTCTCTTAATATTGAAGTGTGTGGAACTTCTACATCAGGCATAGCTTGAAAATTACTCAGCATCTCTATTAATCTCTGTGCCTGATAATAATTTTTTTCTGTTTTATCTATTTTTTTGAGAAGAGGTTCAACATAATTTTTCAGAACTGATAATTCATAAATCAACGCTGAATTAAACATTGTATTTGCATTTTCCTGATATGGGAAAATATTTTTTTCTTCCCCTTTTCTTACAGATTCCCATAAATCAAGTGTTTGTGACGCACTTAAACCTCTGAATTGATTATCTCTTACAATTCTTCTAATTAATCTTGTATCTGTTGTCGGTATTCTGTTATGACAGTCAATATTTAACTGTGTAAGAGCACTTACATAAATTTTGAATTTTAAATCCTGAGGAATTACTTCAGTTAAACTATCATTTAAACCGTGAATCCCCTCTATTAAAATTGGTTGGTCATTTTCTAGTTTTAAGGTTTTACCACTCTTTTCTCTTTGTCCTTTTTCAAAATCAAAACGAGGAAGTTCAATACTCTCTCCCTGAATTAATTTTAAAAGATGATTATTAAATAATTCTAGATTTATTGCTTTAAGTGCTTCAAAATCTGGTTTCCCAGTTTCATCAAGGGGAGTATTATCTCGACTTAAAAAGTAATTATCTGTTGACATTTGCACAGGTCGTAAACCATTAACCTTTAATTGAGTAGATAAGCGATGTGTAAAAGTCGTTTTTCCAGAAGAAGTTGGACCAGCAATTAAAATAATTCTATTGCGCGGCATTCCTGCTTTTATCTTGTCTGCTATCTGGGCAATTTTCTTTTCATGAAATGCTTCTACAATGTGGATAAGTTCATTATAATCTTCATTATCTATTATTCTATTTAAATCAATAACATTATTAACACCCAGTATTTCACCCAGCTTTGAATACTCTAAAAATATATTGGCCAGTTTTGGCTGTTCCTTAAAAGGAGGCAGCTTTTTGTTACTAAAAAACTTTGGAAAAATAAGCACAAAACCTGGAATGCGAAGATGAATATCGAATTCACTTAGATAAGAAGTTGATGGTACCATATTATAATAAAAATAATCATAATATCCGTCTAATTCGTAGATAGTATAAAAATCTTTGTCTTGTTTCTCGATAAGTTCTGCTCTTAAAGGACATTTGCCCTTTTTAATAATCTCTATTATTTCATCTTTTCTTAGACTTAGTCTATTTATCTTTAAATCAGCATTTATTATTTCTTTCATCTTTTTTCTTATTTTTCTAATATCTTCTTTTCTTAAACTTCCTTTGTTTTCAATTTCACAGTAAACACCATTACTTATTGAAATTCTAATTTTTAATAAGCTTTCTGGGAAAATTTCATAAACAGCCTTTGCAAGCACTAAGTATAAGCTCCTGCGATAAATTCTGTTTCCATGCTCACTTTTAATTTTTATTGATTCTATCTCTACTTCTTCTTGTGGAATTCTATTAAGATCATAAATTTCGTTATTTATCTTTGCAGCAATAATCTCTTCCTTATCAGCTACATCATTTTCTTTTATAATTTCTTCAATACTTTTATCTTCAAAAACCTTATAGCATTTGCCATCAATTTTTATATCCAATATAATTCCTCCCCCCCTAAAATACCATCTATTTCATCTTTTACTCTAATGTCTTTTTCTAATTTTAAGTGTTTTAGTAAAATTGATTCTGCTTTATTATAATTGAGCTTACTTAATGCCCAAACTGCATAAAGACGAATAATTGGTGAATTATCACTTAATTTTTCTTCTATAATATCAAAATATTCTATTTTATTTAAGTTTACAGCAGCTATAATAGCATTTCTCAGTAAAACTCTGCTGCCCCTCCATATCATTGCAGTATCTCTTAATTCAGCAGGTGGATTATTTCTATCCATAGTTAAAAAATATTCTAAATCTTTATCAAAATACTCTAATGATGGATCAATAAAATGTTTGTCTTTATTTTTTGCAAAATCAGTCTGATTATAGGGACATAGCAACTGACATTTATCACAGCCCCAAATATGACCACCAATTACTTTTCTCTCATCAGCAGGAAGCAGACCTTTTTTTTGCGTTAAATAACTGATACAGCTATTTACGTCAAGATAATAAGGGGCCTTAAGAGCACCACCTTCACAATTATCAAGACATTTTCTGCATTCTCCACAGTTTATATCAAGTGGTGTGTCAGTTTCTATTTTTACATCTATTAGAATTTCTCCTAGGAAAATAGATGACCCAAACTGTGGATTAATTAACATAGAATTTTTACCGATAAAACCAACTCCCGCTTTTTCTGCAACAGCCCTTTCTAAAAATGGTGCAGTATCTACATATATTTTATAATTTATATTTTTTTTTAGCACTCTAGCTGTTTTATTACTTATATCCTGGACTAACATCTCCATTTTCTCTGCTAAAACAAGGTGATAATCTTCTTTTGTAATATAAGCTGATAAAAATCTATTTGCCGAACTAAGATTATTATAATTTACCCCAATAACAATAGTTGACTCAAGATTTTTAAAATGAAGAGTTAAATTCGTTAATTCTTCTATATTTTCATTTGTAAAAGGCTGAGGCCAATTACCTTTTTCTTTTCTGAGTAATAATCTTTCTTTTTCCTCAGATAATATTTTTACATCAGTAATTCCGCAAATATCTATACCTAAATTTTTAGCTGCTTTTTTTACAGTACAATTTTTTATCATTAGAAACTTCCTTTAAGTTTATGATACCACTTCATTTTTTTCTTCTAGTCTATATAAATATATCGAATATATAATACCTGTCATAATAACAGTAATCCCCCATAATAAATACATCATTTCTCCACCAAATAGCTGATAAATCCAACCACCAAGCAAACTACCAGAGATAGCACTTAAGCCCATATAAACAGCAGAATAAATATTCTGCCCAGTTGCTCTAAATTTTTCACCGCTTAACCTATTTACATAATCTACTCCAACTGCAAAAAAGAGGCCGAAGGTTATGCTGTGGAGAAGCTGGGAGATTAAAATAATTGGAGTAACAGGAAAAAAAGAAAGTGCAAACCAGCGAAACATGAAAGAAATACTTATCAAAAATATAATTTTACTAAAACGATATCTTTTAATAATTTTATCAGAAAATAAGAAAGCAAGAATTTCACTTGCAGAAGAAATTGTCATGGCAATACCAAGCAAAAATTCTCTACCTCCATGATCTAATATATAGAGTGGGAAATATGTATAATTAGCATTCATTGAGGTCTGTAAAACAAATATAAAAAGCAGAAAATAAATAAGTCTTTTTTTTCGGAAAACCTTTTTAAAATCTACTAAATTTATAACTTTAATATCTCTTTTACTTTTAGGTAAAAATTTAAGCAAAAATATAGATATTATTAATATGAATGCATAGACATAAAAAAGATTAACCGAAGCTGTATTTTCTAAAAAATAACCAAGTAATGATACAGTTATCATATATCCAAGTGAACCCCAAAGTCTAAATTTTCCATAAAGACTACCTTTATCACCTAAGTAATCAAGCAGCAGGCTGTCTGATAAAGGAAGAATGGGATTCTGAAATAAGGTGTACAAAAACATAATTACCATTAATGCCTTAAGAGAACTTGCAAAAGGAAAAATGAGTACAGTAATTAAGGTACCACTCATTGTAATAAATAAAACCTTTTTATTCTCTTGAAAATAATCTGTCAAGACACCCCAGGTAGGCATTAGTAAAAGCGCAAAAATCCGAGGCAGGGCATTTACCAGGCCTATCTGAAAAGAATCTAATCCTATATCCCTAAAATAAATATTAAAATAGCCAAAAGCAGCCATTGTTATATAAAATATAAAATTATAGAACTTAAAAGCCAAAACGATCAGTCCTCATTTAATATAATCGATTCTACCATTAATTTATTATCAAATATTTTATCTTTATAGACTAATAAATCTTCTGCAGTAATATTTTCTATAATATCTGAGATATCAAAAATATCTATCCCAAGTCTTCTATAATTAATAAATTCTGAAGCAAGTGGTTTAAAGTTATTAAAAAGTCTGATAAAACTTCCCTGATATTTAGATTTTATTTTCTCAAAATTATTTCTGATTTCTTTTTCATCTATATCTATAATTTTTTCTTTTACTTTTTTTCGCATTATATCAGGCTGGCTGCTTTCTCCATATAAATGTATATATGCATAATCAGGTTTTATATGATAAGTACTGGAAAAACTATTATCTATAATTCCTTCATCATATAATTCATTATAATTTTTACTGCTTTTACCAAAAATGATATCCAATAAAATATTTACTGCATATTCTTTCTTTATTGTCTTATTAGGATCTTCATAAGTTTCGTTATCTTTAAATCCAATTTGAACAATTGGTCTAGCTACATTCATATTTTCTTTAATAAGTTTTTTTGATATTTCCTTTGGCTCTTCAGCAATAATTCTAACAGGATTTTTGAAATGAGGAAAGCTTTTTTTGGCCTGATTAATTTTTATGGAATCAATAATTTCTTCAGCATCAATATTGCCGACCAAAATTAAATCCATATTTGTTGGTAGATAAAAATTATAATAACAGATATAAAGATCTTCAGGGGTAATAGAATTAACACTTTCTTCTGTACCTGCAATATCATTTTTTACAGGATGATTTAAATATAAAGCAGAAAGAAGATTAAAATATGATTTCCAATATGGATTATCCTGATACATTTTTATTTCCTGAGTTATTATACCTTTTTCTTTTTTTACATTTTCTTTATTAAAATATGGATTCTGAACAAAATCCAAAAGATTTATAAGAGAATCATTAAAATTATCGGTGCTTGAAAAGAGATAATTTGTGCTATCAAAATTTGTATAAGCATTCGCAGAAGCTCCAAGATCCGCGAATTTATCGAATATACTTTTTTCTTTGTCTTCAAATAATTGATGTTCCAAAAAATGAGCTATACCAGAAGGCATATTTCTATTTTTACCATTTTTTGAATCAATAAAATTTATATCATTTGAACCAAAATCTACTGAAAGAACAGCATATTGTTTAACATAATTCTTCTTGGGAAAAATATAGATATTCAACCCATTTGCTAAGTTTTCTTTTATTAAAGTTTCATCTATTCTTCTGTTGTATATTCTTTCCAAGTTAATCATTCCTCACTTTTTAATAAATAAACTGTGTCCATTTTTAATTTTTCAGCTGCAGCCTGTACATCAAGAATATTTACAGAATTAACACCTTCAATTGTCTCAGAAATAGACTCATTTTTCTCATTAATTAATGTCAATAAGTATTGAGCTGCAAGTGCTCTGCTGCTGTCATAATCTTCTTTTAAACTATTAATAATACTCTTTTTAGATCTTAAAAATTCTTCTTCACTAAATTGACCATCTATAATACCTTGTATTTCTTTGTTTATTAATTCAACTACTTCTTCACTATTTTCTGCATCTATTCCACTGTTAATAAAAAGCAGTCCTTTGGTAGATTCAATAGAAGAATTAACATAATAGGCTAAACTTCTTTTTTCCCTTACTTCCTGAAATAGTTTTGAATGAGTAGAACCTCCCAGTAAACTGTTAAAAATAACTAGAGCATAATAGTCATCCATTTTTCTTGTAATTCCAGTTCTAAAACCTAATGTTAATTTAGCCTGGTTTACAGGCATTTTTTCTTCATGGAAATCAATTTCTTTCTCATCATAGACCAGGTCTGTATTTTTATCATAAATTTCTTCTCCTGCTTTGAGTGGTGTATTCTGAGAAATATTATCCATAAAACTGCTTTTAAAGTTACCTACTAAAAACAATGACCTTTTAGCCTCATTGATTATTTTTTGATAATGATCAAATAATTCACTGCTGCTAATCGCCTCAGCAGATTTAATATCACCAAGTTTGTAGATTCCATATTTCTCATTTTTACACATTTTTCTTATACAGTTCTCCAGAGCATAACTGTATTTGTCATTAATTAAAGAAATAATATTATTTTTTAGATTCTCCCTTTCTTGAATCACAAAGTTTTCCTTAAATATATTATTTTCAAGTAAAGGATTGAAAATTATATCATTTAAAAGTTGATAAGCCTTTTCAGTTAGATTATCTTTATGAGGAAGAAATTTTTCATTCACAATCTCTAGAGAAAATTTTAAGATTTGATTTTCTCCCCTTTTTAATACATTGAAATTTAATTTTGAACCATATAGCTCTTCCAGCTCTGTTTTAACAGCACGACTATTAGGGAATTTTTCTGATCCTCGCTTTAAAACAGCAGGTAAAAGAGCAGTCATGGCTGCCTCTTTATTATTCTTAAGAGGCAGCATGAAATATAATTGAATTAAATTGGTTTTAAATTTATCAGTTGATAAATAATGGATATTAAATCTATTCTCTATATTTGTAAATTTTAAATCATTATTCATTTTTATTCTCCTGTTCCAGATAATTGTTCTAATACAGTTCCTAGTTCTTCTATTATTTCTCCATAACGGGCAAAATCTCCCTGCTGTAGAGCATTTTGTGCTTCATTATATAAATTATTTGCTTTTGATATTAATTGAGATCTATCAGCATCTGCTAATGGAGATTGGCTTTCTTCTTCACTAACATCTCCAGCAGCACCTTGTTCTGGAGGAGTAACACCAGTTTCTTCCGCAATTTCTTCTATATCTTCTGAAATAACCGCTGTTGGTGCATCTTCTTCAAACATGACTTCTAAGGCTGTTTTTAAATCTTTTCTCATAATTATTTTATCTCCGTAAGCGACAACAACTCTTCTAAGTTCTGGAAGCGCACTTGTTTCAGCCTGCAGGAATATTGGTTCAACATATAGAACACTGTTATTTACCGGTATAACAAGTAAATTACCTCTGATTACCTCTGATCCTCGCTGACTCCAGAGAGAAAGAAGCTGAGAAATTTCTGACTCCTGATCAATTCTAGATTCTATCTGTTTTGGACCATAAATCAGCTGATCTTTGGGGAATGTGTATACAAACAAGTCCCCATAATTTTCTGCGTCATTACGAGCAGCCATCCAGGCAACCATATTATTTTTGTTTGCTGGAGTAAAGGGTGTCATTAAAATAAATTCTGCATCTTCTTCTCCAGGTAAATTATTCATGATATAATAGGGCTCCATTTTAATTGTAGACCCTGAATAATTTTCTTCTGGAATATTCCAGACATCCTCCCGATTATAATAAACAACAGGATCTCTCATATGATAGGTGCTGTAGATATCAGATTGAATTTTAAATAAATCTATTGGATATCTAAGATGTTCTCTTAAAGATTCAGGCATTTCTTCCATCGGTGTAAAGAGATCATCAAATATTTTATTATAAGTTTGAACTATTGGTTCTTCATCATCTACAATATAATAATCTAAAGTTCCATTATATGCATCAATTACTACTTTAACAGAGTTCCTTACATAATTATCGCTTCGATTATATGGTTGTGAATAAGGAAATAGATTTGTAGTTGTATAGGCATCATAAATCCAGAATAAACGACCTCTATCGATTACTAGATAAGGGTCACTATCATATTTTAAGAAAGGTGCAGTTTTTCTAACCCGCTCATGAATATTCCTGTGATACATTATCTGACTCTCTTCGTTTATATCATCAGATAAAAATATTTTTAGAGTATTAAATTGCAGAGCATAAATTGCTTTTCTGAAAAAGTTATTTATACTAACTCCACCAGTACCTTCATATTGTGTAAAAACATTTTCTGAACCCATTGGGTAATGAAATTCTGTTTCATTTGTTTTTGTGATTACATAATCATCAGTTTTTTCACCATAATAAAGAGAACTATTATCCAATTCAAGGCCCTCATCTACCTTAGGTGGAATATCCTGAATTAGAAATTCAGGCTGTCCATCTGAGCCAACAGTTCCGGCAGGACTCATTACTGCTCCAAAACCATGGGTATATTTTAAAGTCTTATTTACCCAAGTTTGGGCCTGTGAAGCAAGGGCATTTTGATCTAATTCTCTTGCAGAAAGCATTACCTGAGTATAATCTCCA
>CAZYRX010000052.1:0-4599 GCA_964649895.1 uncultured Halanaerobium sp. | reverse complement strand
TTATAAAAGGTTCTTCTCTATCTATTTCGTTTGGCTCAACACTAAACTGCTGAACAAAAGCAGGATATAAACCTGTAAAAACTATAGAAAGTATGATCCAGGCACCAATACCCCAGATAAGTGGTTTATAGTTCTTTCTAAATAAACTGTAAAGTACAGCCAGTGCAACAAATAGTACTACAAAGAACAAAATACGGTAACCCAGCAGGTTGGCATTAACATCCGTATAGCCTGCTCCAAATACCACACCTCTAGGTGAGAATAAAATATCATACATCATTAATCTATAATCCCATGCTTTAAAAAGTAAAAACACAAATACTAGAACAGAAAGATGTTTTTTTGCTCTATTTGTCATTTTAGTAGAAATATCGCTAAATGAATGAATACCGCTAAATACAATATACATTGCACCTGCTAAAATGATAGAAATAACTATCAAAACTGTACCCATTTCTCTCATAAAAGATAAAAATGGAAGGGTAAAGACATAAAATCCTATATCATTATTAAAAATTGGATCAACACTATTAAAACTCGTTCTATTAAAAAATTTAAGAACCATCTTCCAGCTGTCTGTAGAAATAGAACTGAAAAGAAAACCGAATATTAAACTGATAACGATATAAATAATATTTAAACGTTTTTTATTTAGCCAGTCAAAAATTTGATTTCTTTCTTCACCAAATAATGATTCTACCCGTGAATCTTTTTTTATATTTAGATGTTTAATAATTGGTTTTTTTGTGAAATGTAGGTTTAAATATATTATCGCCGTAAACAAAACACCTATTATTAATCTTAAAATAAAATTTGATAAAAACATTATTGTAAATGTCTTCTCGAAATTCAAGTCTTTAAACCACAGCCAATCAGTATAGATACTAGCTCCAGCTGAGATAAATACTGTCAACAAAATTACTGCAGCAATAAATATTGATATGAAAAATCTGAATGTTTTGCTCATTTTCTACTCCTTCCTCAAAGCAGATTAATTTTCTTTTAAATTATCAGCAATTTCTGCTGCTCTTTTTTCCACTTCATAATAAATTCTCTCTGTATCTAAAGTTAAGACTTTAGCAGATTCAACCACAACTTTACCATCAATTATTACAGTGTCTATAACCCGACTATCTGCAGCATAAAACAGATTAGAAAGATTACTGTGATGAGGAAATGAAAAGCTTTCTCTTTGAGTATCAACTAATATCAGATCTGCTTTATTTCCTTTTTTAAGAACACCCAATCTTTTTAAAGCTAGTGCTTCTGCACCATTTTTTGTAATAAACTGCAGAAGGTCCATTTTATCAATTACTGCTGGATCAAGTTTATTAACCTTCTGAAGATAAGCAGCCATTCTAGCTTCCGAAATCATATCTAGATTATTGTTACTTGAAACACCATCTGTCCCAATACTAATATTAACATTGTTTTTAAGATATTCTACTAATGGTGCAATACCACTGCCTAATTTTGCATTACTTGTTGGATTATGAGCAACATTAATATTTTTTTCTTTAATAATCTCCATATCATTTTTTTCTAAATGCACACAGTGAGCTGCAAGGATATGGTTTTTAAAAAAATCAAAATCATTTAAAAATTCTATAGGTGACTTTCCTTCTTTTTCAAGAAAAGCATCAACTTCTTCTCTTGTTTCAGATAAATGTATATGGACAGGAAGCCCTGATTCTAAAGCTCTATCTCTAATCTCAATTAAATAATCTTTAGAACAGGTATAAGGTGCATGTGGTGCCAGCATGGTTGTAATTCTTCCATCTGCAGTATTATTGTAATCTAAAGCAAAATCAACTGCGTTTTCCAAACCTTCCTTACCATCATTTGCTTCTATTAATCCTTCAGCAAGTACAGCTCTTATACCACTTTTTTCTACTATCTCTGCAGCGCGATCCATGGAAAAGTACATATCAGAAAATACCGTAGTTCCGCTTTTTAGCATTTCCAGGATTCCGAGTGCAGTTCCCCAGTATATATCATCAGAACTTAATTGGGCTTCAAATGGCCAAATCTTGTTTTCTAACCACTTCTGTAGAGGCATATCATCTGCATATCCTCTCATCAAAGTCATAGCAGAATGAGTATGTGTATTGATAAAACCAGGCAGAGCAATTTTATCGTCTGCATTAATTACTTTATCAAATTCTTTTTCTTCAGGGCAGTTCTGCATGGATTCTATTTTTTTTATCTCATTATTTTCAATTATCATAAATATATTTTTAAATGTTTTTTCTTTTTCTCCACTGTATAACTCAGAAATATTTTTTATCAGTAGATCCAAATTTATCAGCCCCTTAATTATGTGTAAAATATATCTATCAAATTTTAATCAAATTTTTATATTTATCATATTCTTACATATATTCTGTTTTTTACTTAAATTTATTATGAATAATTTAATACTTCAATATAAGATAATTATTTAAATATTTTTATTAAAAACTTTCCTATATGCTTTTAAAAAGTAATCTACCGCAGAAAAAATATTAATAGGAATAATAATATAGAATAACCAGTTGCCAAAATAATTTATATTTAGAAGTTTAAAAGCAATAGCTGTATAAAGCAAAAAAACAGATGTTTTGCCAATAAAAGTAGGATCAATTAAATCATGACCAAAAAAATAAGTTATAACAGAAGATAATAAAATAAAAATTTCTCTTGCCAAAATAATTATTGAAACTATTCTTGGTATTATATCTAATTTTATTAGTACAAATAATATACTGACAATAGTCAATTTATCTGCAAGTGGATCTAATAGTTTCCCCAATCTAGACTCCATATGATATTTTCTTGCTATATGGCCATCGACTAAATCTGTAAGTGCTGATGCAGCAAAGAGAATCCCGGCTAAAAAAAGTTCTCCCTGAATAAATAAATATAAGTAAACAGGTATAAGTAATATTCTTATAATAGTAATGCAATTAGGAATTGTAAACAAATTTATCACTCCAGAGAGACTAATTATTCTGATATTCTTTACTGCTTATAATTTTGCCATCTTTAACTTCCTGATCAATAATATTATAATTTTTGTCAAATTCAATTCTTAATTCAATTTTATTATAGCAGTTATCACATATAACTACCTTTTTTATTTCATATGCAGCTTCTCTGTGTTCTTCATAAACTTTCTGAATATCATAACTTTTTCTAAATATCAATTTCATCTGATTGCCACATTTTTCATCTTCAATATAAACTTCAACCAGTTTACTGTCATTTCCTCCCCCAGAAAAAACATTCTTTATTTTATCAAATAAGCCCATAATTCAACCCCCATTAATTCATATCTAATTATAGAATTTCAACAATAAAAATGGATATCCTGCTTATTAGCTCCAATTAAATTTTGAAAAATTATATTCTTTTAATAAAATTTTAACCTAAGTTTTTAACTTTTTCTATATATTTTTCCATCTCAAACTTACGCTCCAGACCGTTCGCATTCATATATCTAACTTTACCATATATTTTTCTTTCTTTCCAGGCTCTATCATGTTTGCCAAAACACCAACTAACTCCCGCATAGCTGTTGGCATCTCTACCATCGAGCGCATATTTATTATTCAGCTTTAGTGCAATTATATAGGCTTCTTCTGGATCACCAACCCACTCTAGGATTTTCTTCCCCCAGTACATCCGCATATAATTATGCATTTTACCGGTTAACTTTAGTTCTTTTTGAGCAGCATTCCAATACTCATCATGGGTATTATAATTATCAAATTCCTGATAACTATATTGATATTCTCTTTGATCAGACGCATGTTCTTTTAGAGTTGTATATGCCCAATCAGGTAAAATTTCTTTCAGCCCCATATCATAATTTTCGTTGTAGTAAATAAAATTATAACTCAATTCTCTGCGTATTAGCAGTTCTTCTATAAATCCAGCTTCATCTTCTGGAGAATTTATTGCTGCAAGAGCTGCTTGAAGTGAAGATAACTGACCAAAATGTAGATAGGGACTTAAATCAGATTGATAATCTAAATGAGGATAATTTCTTTTTTCATCATAATCCTGGAGTTTATTATCTATAAAATCATTTAGTTTATTTTCAGCTGCTATATAACCACCACTAAAAAAATTTTTAAATGATCTTTTATCTTCAAAATCAATATCATTTATAAAATCATCTAAATTTTTGATGATCTTATTTTCTGCTTTTTTATTTACTTTTATTTTACTTTTATTTTTTAAATCTAAAATTGCTAAATCATTAAGATACTCTTCTTTAATTTTATTGATTTTTTTACGTATTGTATAAGCTGCATATTCTTCCTTCTCTGACACTTCTTCAACAGGACAGATCAGATTCGTTTCAATTGTATAAAATGGTATATTAATTATTTCAGCAATCTCTTGTTTCCAATTTCTTAAGTTTTTAAGATAAACTTTTTCACTAATTAAAATACCTGCTCCTTCTAAAATATCTTTAATAAGATTTTTATTATCATATTCGAAAATATGAAAATTTAAATTTAAATCTTTGGCCTGCTGCTGTAAATCTTTTAAACCATCAAACATGAATTCAAAATGTCCGTATTTTGCTTCTGGATAATTTTTATCTACTAA
>CAZYRX010000051.1:0-13533 GCA_964649895.1 uncultured Halanaerobium sp. | reverse complement strand
CTGGCAGCGGGAATTTTCTCGATGCTGGTTCATGCCTTTTTAACTGTTTTTTTCGTTAAGGTTTTTAAAGATTTAATAGAAACGATTATTGCTGATATGTCTGCAGGTAGTGGAGGTATAATTAAATTAAGCTGGATTGCTGCTTTTATGATATTGATTTATTTTCTAAAAGGTATATCATATTATGGACAGCAGTATCTGGTATCTTATGTTTCACATAAAGCTATTCGAGATATTAGAGATGAACTTTATTATCATCTTCAAAACCTTTCATTAAGTTTTTACAGCAAAAATAAAACTGGTGAAATTATTTCTAGAGTTACTAATGATGTTGCAAAACTTGAGAGCTCAATTGTTAAAGGTGCAGTTAGCATAATTTACAAGGCATTTACCTTTATTGGAGCAATAGGTTATCTGCTCTATTTAAATTACAGGTTGACAATATTTTTGGTGGTTATGCTCCCTTTAATCAGTTATATATTAAATAAATTTAATAAAAAGATTAAACGTGTAAGTCGGAGAGTACAGGTTAAAATTGCTAATGTTTCTGATGTGCTGCAGGAAACCCTCTCAGCAGTTAGAGTAGTAAAATCATTTGGTAGGGAAGATTACGAATATGAACGCTTCAGCTCAGAAAATCAGGCTAATTTCAGGGCGAAGATGAAAGAAACACAGTACGGATCTATTTTAACTCCGCTGATCGAATTTGTAGCAGCTATTTCGTTTACTGCCATATTATGGTATGGAGGTTATGAGGTAATGCAGGGCAGGATGAAGCCCTCAGAATTAATTGCATTCTTTACTCTGCTGCTTACAATTAGTGATCCCCTGCGCTCCCTTACCAAATTGAGCAGGAGTATTCAGCAGGCACTTGCCTCCGGAGAAAGAATTTTTGAGATAATGGATACAGAAAGTGCTATTACAAAAGAGAATAAAGATAAAATAAAACTAGAAGAAGTTAATGGTGAAGTTGTTTATGATAATGTAACTTTTTCTTATGATAGAGATGAGATAGTACTAAATAATATTAATCTGAAGGCATCTCCAGGAGAAGTAATAGCTTTGGTCGGCCACAGTGGGGCAGGTAAAACAACTATGGTTGATTTAATACCACGTTTTTATGATCCTGTCAAAGGTAAAATGAAGCTTGATGGATATGATTTAAAAGAATTAGATTTAGAGTGCTTGCGGAGCTTTATTGGAATTGTGCCTCAAGAAACTATATTATTCAGTGGAACTTTAAAAGATAATATTGCTTATGGAAATTTAGAAGCAGATGATGATGCTATTATGGCAGCAGCAGAGGCAGCTAATGCACATGATTTTATTCTGGAATTTCCTGATGGTTATGATACAATTGTAGGAGAAAGAGGAGTTGGACTTTCTGGAGGGCAAAAACAGAGGATATCTATAGCAAGAGCAATTTTAAAAGACCCCCAAATTTTAATTCTTGATGAAGCAACTTCTTCTCTTGATGCAGAATCAGAAGCTCTTGTTCAGGAAGCTTTGGAACATTTAATGCAGGATAGAACAACCTTTATTATCGCTCACAGGCTTTCTACTATCAAAAATGCTGATGAAATTGTGGTAATTGAACAGGGAGAAATTGTGGAAAGAGGTTCACACAAAGAACTATTGGAAGAAGAAGGGAAATATGCTTCATTATATCAAGGTCAGTTTATAGAAAAATAATCATAGAAATTTATAATATTAAACAATCGAGGTGGTGAAATTTTTGCAGCAGAAACGGGCCAAAAAAATAAAAGATAAATTAGTTCCACCTCTAGTATATTATTTGATGAAATTTATTAACAGCAGTTTGAGATTAAAGGTAGAAGGCTGGGAAGAGCCTGCCCAAATGCTTGAAGTTAAACAATCACTAATATTTTCTAGTTGGCATGGTAAGAGCTGGATCCCGGCATATTTTTTAAGAGATTTAGGTATATATGCATTAACAAGTTTAAGCAGGGATGGCAGTTATATGACTGAAGTTTTAGAAAATCTGGGCTGGAATACTGTAAGAGGTTCAAGCAGCAGAGGTGGAAGCCGTTCTCTACTATCTTTATATAAAAAATTAAAAAAGGGTGAAAGCACTGCTTTAACACCTGATGGGCCAACTGGTCCAATTTATGAGGTTAAGCCGGGGATTATTTTTCTTCAGCAGCGTGCTGGTTCATTAATAGTTCCAATAGGAGCAGATGCGGTCTGGAAGAAAAACTTTAATAGTTGGGATAATTATTTACTTCCTCTGCCTTTTTCACGTGCTTCTCTAGTTTTTGGCAGTGCATTTGCCTTTAATCCAGAACTAGATATGCAGTCAAAACAGCAGATATTGAAGGAAAAAATGCTCAAGGTAAATAAACGAGCTGCAGAAATTCTAGAAAGTTAAGTTTTTAAATATTAGTCTGTTTTAATATTTTTATCAACAGGCTCTAATAATTGGTGGTATATAATGGAGAAACTTAAGCTTTATCTTGAAAAAGTTATTAATGGGGAAAAAGAGGGGTTTAGAGCTTCTCTAGTCTGTTTTATTCTAATTTTTTTATCATCTATTTATTCAATGCTTGCAAGGGTCAGATATAAATTATATAAAAATAATATAATAAAGCAGAAAGAAGCAGATGTTCCTGTAATAAGTATCGGCAACATTACAACTGGTGGAACAGGGAAAACCCCTTTTACTGCATTTTTGCTTGAACACTTTAAAAATAAATATAGAATCGCAGTTATAAGCAGAGGATATGGTGCAGAAAAAGATGTTGAGGAACCATTTTTGATTAAAGATGGAAGAGAAATATTTGCTGAGCCTTCTCAGGCTGGTGATGAACTATTTATGCTTGCAAGAAAAAAAGACGGCATAATATTTATTCGCTCTGCTGATAGATTTCAGGGTAGTAAACTCGCTCAAAAAGAGGGGGCAGAGTTAATTTTGCTGGATGACGGTTTTCAGCATTATCAGCTAAAACGTGAGTTGGATGTAGTAATAGTGGATGCGGAAGATCCTTTTTCAAATGGCAGAGTACTTCCTGCTGGATACATGAGAGAACCTTTTGCTGCTTTAAAGAGAGCTGATGTTTTTCTGATTAATCGTTCTGAGAATATTGATTACAATAAACTTCAAGAAATCAAAAAATCATTAAATACTTTAAGTCCAGAAAACAGCGGTATCTTTGCAGCTGAAACTGTTCTGGGAAAATGTATTTCTATTGCAGATCAGAAGGAGAAAGAAGTAAGTTTTTTAGAGGAGAAAAAGGTTTTTGCATTTTCAGGAATTGGCAGTCCTGAGGCTTTTAAAAAAAGCATAAAAACTGCAGGTGGTGAAGTTGTAAGTTATAGAGTTTTTAATGACCATTACAATTATCAAAAAGAAGATATCTTAACCCTTCTTGATCAGTATGAATCATCACAGGCTGACTTAATTTTAACTACAGAAAAAGATGCAGTTAAATTATTTGATTTTGCAGAAATAATAGGTGACTTACCACTTTATTATCTTACTATTTCGATGAAAATAAGTGATAGTGAAAAACTTATGAAAGTTATTAATCAAAAAATATAAATAAAGGAATTTCAGAGGTGAAAAAATGAATGGGATTAAAACAGCAGCTGTAATACCTGCTCGTTATGATTCAAAACGCTTCCCGGCCAAAGCTCTTGCAGAAATTAATGGTAAAGCAATGGTTGTTAGAGTTATGGAGGCAGTAAAAAAATCAAGTTTAATAGAAGAAGTGATAGTTGCAACTGATGATATAAGGATAAAACAGGCTGTAGAAAATGCCGGGGGTAAAGCAGTTATGACATCTCAGAACCATACTACAGGTACTGATCGTATTGCAGAAGCTGCTAAAAATATTGATGCTGAATTAATAGTTAATGTTCAGGGTGATGAACCCTTAATAAAAGCAGAAACAATTGCTAAAGCACTACAGCCCTTTAAAAATGAGCCGGATTTAAAGATGAGTACACTTAGAAGGAAATTGAAGGCAGAAGCTGCCGATAATCCTGACATAGTAAAGGTTATTGTGGATAATGATGATAATGCCTTATATTTTTCGCGGGCAGCATTACCTTTTTATAGAGATTCTGAATCAAACGAAAAAACATTTTATCAACATATCGGACTTTATGTTTACAGAAAAGATTTTTTACTTAAATATTCTGCTATGGATTCAACTCCCTTAGAGCGGGCAGAATCACTTGAACAGCTGCGTGTATTAGAAAACGGCTATAAAATAAAGGTAGTTGAAACAGATGCTAAATTAATCGGGGTTGATAGAAAAGAAGATATTGCTCTGGTAGAAAAAGAACTCAAAAAAATTGAAAATCTATAAATGATTAAACATATAAGACTATAATAATATAAGAGGTGAAATCAAAATGGTAAAAAAAGTTAAATTAAATAATAATATAGTATTTGGGGAAGCTAATTCTCCATTTGTGCTGCTGGCAGGACCGTGTGCACTTGAGGAAGAAGATAGGGTTTTAAGGATAGCAGAAGGAATTAAAAAGATAACCGATAAACTAGGGATTCCCTATGTTTTTAAAGCTTCTTTCGACAAAGCAAATCGTTCGTCAATAGAATCTTACCGCGGCCCCGGATTAGAAGATGGTCTCAAATTACTGCAGAAGGTTAAAGATGAGTTTTCGCTGCCGGTGATTTCTGATATACATCTTCCAGAACAGGCTGCTGCAGCTGCAGAAGTGCTTGATATTATACAGATTCCTGCTTTTTTGTCAAGACAGACAGATATACTTACTGCTGCAGGAGAAACTGATAAAATTATAAATGTTAAAAAAGGTCAGTTTTTGGCTCCCTGGGATATCGACCATGTTGTAAATAAAATTGAATCAACTGGTAACAAAAATATTTTACTTACAGAGCGTGGAGTAAGCTTTGGTTATAATAATCTGGTGGTTGATATGAGGTCATTACCGCGGATGAGGAAGACGGGATATCCGGTTGTTTTTGATGCAACTCATTCTGTACAGCTTCCTGGTGGTGCAGGAGATACTTCTGATGGTCAGAGACATTATGTTCCATATTTGATGAGGGCTGCACTTGCAGCAGGTGTTGATTCACTCTTTATGGAAGTTCATGATAATCCAGAAGAGGCTAAAAGTGATGGAGCAAATATGATTTATCTTGATAATTTAGAGAATATTTTAAAACAGGCACTTGCCGTTGATTCTGCTGTTAAAGAATGTCCTGAAATCGAACTTTAAATATAATTAATAATAAATGGGTGAATAAAAATGACTGAAGAGAATGAAAAAAGAAATGAAAAATTAAATCAGGGAATTAAAGAAGGCAAAAATGCTCTCCAAGTTGAAGCAGATGCAGTTCTTAAATTAAAAGAAGATCTTGATGGAAGTTTTAAGGATGCAATGGAGTTAATAATTGACTGTCCCGGCAGAGTTGTTTTTACTGGAGTAGGTAAGGCCGGTCTTGTGGCAAAAAAACTTGCTGCAACTTTTTCCAGTACAGGAACATCTGCTTTTTTTGTTCATGCAGGAGAAGGTCTGCACGGAGATCTCGGGATGATACAGCAGGGAGATGTTGTAATTGCGGTTTCCAATAGTGGAGAAACAGATGAAGTAATAAATTTGATCCCCTCTCTGAGAAGAATCGGGGTTAAACTGATTGCCCTGACAGGAGATAATGATTCCAGTCTTGCTAATTATGCAGATTTGGTATTAAAGGCAGATGTGATTACAGAGGCCTGCCCCCATAATCTTGCTCCAACAGCCAGTACCACGGCTGCGATAGCACTGGGTGATGCTCTTGCAATTGCACTTTCAACATATTATGGATTTACTCCAGAAGATTTTGCTTTATACCATCCTGGGGGCTCACTGGGTAGAAAGTTATTAACAAAGGTAAAAGATGTTGTAAAAATCAGAGAACAGAATCCGATAGTTGGTCTTGATACTACTGTTAGGGAAGCACTATTTAAGATGACAGAGAGCAGAATGGGTTCAGTTTCAATAGTTGATGAGAAAGGCTATTTAAAAGGTATTATAACAGATGGTGATATCAGACGTCTGCTGGAAAAATCATCTGATTTTATCGATCATCCAGTAGAAGAATATATGACAGCAGATCCTTCTGTTATTTCTCCAGATAGACTTGCTGCAGAGGCTCTGCAGCTTATGGAAGAAAAAGAAATCAATGATCTACCTGTTGTTAAAGATGGTAAACCACTGGCAATGCTTAATTTCCAGGATTTACTGAGAGCAAAGGTATTTTAAAATACAAATTAAAGAGGTTAAAAATGAAGGATAAATTGAGCATATATTTTTATAATTTATTTAAATTTATTACAAAATTATTACCACGCAAAAAGGCTGACTTTATCGGTGTGATTATTGCTAAGCTAGCATACTTAATAACTCCAGAGAGGAAAAAAAGAGCCAGAGATAATATTAAAAAAGCACTTGGAGTTTCAAAAGAAGAAGCAGAGCGATTAACTAAAGAGGTTTATAAAAATTTAGGACTCAATTTTGCTGAGTTTTTATTGGAAGACGAACTGACTGAAGATGATATTGATCAAATGGTTGATTTTATAGATCTTGATTATCTTGATCAAGCTCTTGAAAAAGGAAATGGTGTAATATTGTATACAGCTCATTTTGGCAACTGGGAACTTTTTGGTGCAGTACTGGCACTTAAAGGATATAAAATTAATTCTATCGCTAGAGAACAGAACAATCTCTTGTTTGATAAGAAAATAAATAAGATCAGAAGAAATCTTGGTATAGGTATTATTCCAAGGGGACTTGCTGTTCGTCAGGCTTTTAAAGCTCTAAAAAATAATGAAATCGTAGCTATCTTAGGTGACCAAGATGCCAGAAATAATGGCTGGAAACTCGAATTCTTTGAGAGACCCGCTTCAACATTCCCTGGAGCAGTCCAGTTTGCAGCAAGAACCGGTGCAGAGATTGTTCCAGCTTTTTTCAGCCGCAGAGGCTGGCTTGAGCATCAGTTTAAATGTTATCCTCCCCGCAAGATAAAAAAAGGGAGCACAAAAGAGGAACTAAAAAAAGAACTGCAGTCTCTGCTGAAATTAACTGAAGAAGAAATCAAGAAATCTCCAGCTGACTGGATGTGGCTGCACAAAAGGTGGAAAACTTTCAATTAGATTTTAAATCAATAAAAAGCTTTAAATTTTAATTGTAAAAATAGATATAGATTTTTCTATATATTGGAGGAGGTAAGAATTAATGTATTTTTTATATAATTTGATATTAGCAATTTTAACTGTTTTTTTACTTCCTTATTATTATTTTAAAAGCCGCAGAAGTGATGAAAAACTAAATCTTAGAGAAAGATTTGCCTTTTATAAGGAAAATCACAATTTAGATATATTATTTCCTGCAGAAAAAGTAATCTGGGTTCAAGCTGCTTCAGCTGGAGAAACTCTTGCAGCTCAAAAGTTAACAAAAGAGCTAAGAAATGAATATCCAAAGGCAAGAATCATTTTCTCAACAATGACAGCAAGTGGACAAAAACTTGCCAAACAGAAAATATCAGCTGCTGATTTGGTCATATATCTGCCATATGATTTAACCTATGTCGTAAAAAAAGCTGTTGATATTTTTCAGCCAGATTTATTTATTATGATAGAAACCGAATTATGGCCAAATTTAATAAAAGCTTTGGATGAGTCAGGGGCACAAATACTGCTGGCAAGTGGTAGAATCAGTGATGATTCTTTTTCTCAATATAAATATCTTGGCTCTCTACTTGAAGATATGTTGAGCAGAGTTGATATATTCAGCATGCAGGACCAGGAAGCTGCAGAAAAGATAAAAAGTCTTGGAGCACCTGACGATCATGTATGTGTAAATGGTAATCTTAAATATGATCTAAACCTTGATCCTCCTAATGAGGAAGAATACTACAGTAAGATAGAAATGTTCAATATCACTGATAAGACAAAAGTTTTAACAGCGGGAAGTACACATCAGGGTGAAGAAGATATAATAATAGATACATATAAAAAATTAAAAAAAGATTTTGCTGATCTAAAAATTATGCTTGCACCTCGTTATGTTGAGCGTAGAGATGAACTAGTGCGTTTATGTAGGGCGAATGAACTACAGGCAGTCTTATATTCAGATTTAAAAAAGTATAATACTCAGGCAGATAAAAATACAGACATAATTATTATTGATACAATGGGAGAACTTTCTCAACTTTATTATTATGCAGATCTGGTTTTTATTGGAGGTACACTTGTAAATAATGGTGGACACAATGTAATTGAACCAGCTGCCCGAGCAAAACTTGTACTCTTTGGTCCAAGCATGTATAATTTTAAAGAAGAAAGGGATTTTTTGCTAAATAATGAAATCGCTTTTCAAGTTAAAGATGAAGATGATTTATATGAAAAATCTTTTCAGCTTTTAATGAATGATCAGTTTAGAGAACAGAGAGCCGAAAAATCTGCCAAACTAATCTCTAAAAACAGAGGTTCAGTAAAAAAACATCTTCAATTAATTGATGTTTTGTTAAAGCAGGGAGTAGATAATTATGCCGGAGAGTAAAGCGGAAAAAATTTTAATTATAAGATTAAGTGCAATTGGTGATGTAATACATACTTTACCTGCTGCATATGCTATTCGTAAGAAATATCCGAATGCTCAGATTGATTGGCTTGTAGAAGAGACCTCTAGTAGTTTAGTTAATTTAAATCCATATATAGATAATGTAATTATTTTACCCCGTAAAAATTGGAAAAAGCAGATTAGAAAAGATGGGATTTTCAAAGCTTTAAAATCTTTTATTAATTTTTTTAAAAAGATGAGAAATAGAAATTATGATATAACTATTGATTTTCAAGCACTTTTTAAAAGTGCTTTTAGTGGATTCTTAATAAAGCCGTTGTTGAGAATGGGGCCTGAAGATGGTCGAGAAATGAGCCCCTTGTTTTATCAAGCAAAAATAGGAGTCCCAGAAAATACTGTGCATCGTGTTAAAAGAAACCTCCATCTCGCTGGTGCTTTAGATGCAGATACTGAAGAAGTGAATTATGGTCTCAAAATAACTCCAGTAATTAAAAGTAGAGTCAGTCGATTATTTGAGGCAGAATCAATTCCTAAAGATAAAAAGTTGATTGTAATTAATCCATTTACCAACTGGGAGTCTAAAAATTGGTTTTTGGAAAGATATTTTGAAGCTGCAGAAAGATTAATTGAAATGGGTTATTTTATTGTTTTCACCGGTTCAAATAGTGATAGAGAGGCAATTAATGAATTTGAAATTAAAAGTAATGACTATGCCAATCTTGCTGGTAGAACAGATTTAGAAGAACTCACTGAAATATATAATAGGTCAGAATTATATATTGGGGGAGATACTGGTCCAACTCACCTTGCAGCAGCAGTAGGTTTGAATGTAATTGCACTGATGGGACCAACTGATCCTGAAACAAATGGACCTTTTGGAGAAGGCCATATAGTTATTCAGGATAATAGCCTAGAATGTATAAGGTGCTGGGATAGGCACTGCAGTCGTAACATGCAGTGTATGAGATCAATAACTGTTGATCAGGTAGTGAGAATAGCAAAAAATAAATTAGAAAAATAAATTTTTCATTTGATTTTAATAAGTGTTTAATAGTAAATATTAGGAATGGTATTATGAATAAAATAAAAAGAATAATAGTTGTAGATTTAATGTATTTGGGAGATTTATTATTTGCTCATCCTTTTTTTGAACAATTGAGAAAATTGTTCCCTGATGCAAGAATTGATTTAGCAGCAAATAATAATTTTGCTGAGATAATGCGTATTAATCCAAATATAGGCCATGTATACAACTACAATAAAAATTGGACTGCAGCAAGATCATATAAATTTTCAAAAAAACTCAAGATAAACAACTATCACCTGGGGTTAAATTTACAGGGCAACTGGAGAACCGCTATTCTGTTAAAATTAATTTCTCCACAACTTTCAATTGGTTTTGGAGGTAAAGGTAGAGGTGTTTTTCTTGATCATGAAATAGAAAGAGAAGAAAATCATAAACATATGGTTGATTTTTATCTGGATTTTCTAGAAAAGATTAAAGAAATTGATGATTTAGAGCTTAATCAGCAAAATAGTAAAAGTGAAAATCTTCCTGAGTTAAATTTAAGTGATTCTCAATTTGCTAAAGGAGTTAAAAAAATTGAATCTATTGGCTTAGAACAGGATTTTATTACTTTAAATACAGGTGGCAGCTGGGAAACAAAACGCTGGCCTGCTGAATATTTTGCAAAACTAGCTGATAATTTAATAGCTAGAGGAGAAAAAATTCTATTTGTAGGTGGTCCATCTGATAATGAACGAGTTAAGCATGTATTAGATATGACCGATGCTGATAAGAGAGAAAAAACTTTTAATTTATCAGGTAAGACAACATTGATTGAATTGGCAGCAGTTTTAAAAAAATCAAAGCTGATGATAAGTGGAGATACTGGTCCGGTTCATGTTGCAGCAGCTGTTGGAACTAATACTGCAGCAATATTTGGACCTTCTGATGAAGAAAAGTATGCACCAAAAGGTAAAGGAAAAAATATTTTAATAAAAAATGTTGATTTAGACTGCCGCCCCTGTGGTGAACATGAATGTCCATTAGAACACCATTTATGCATGCGGGATATTGCTCCAGATGAATTAATTACAAAATTAGAAAACGAGGAACTGATATGATGAAGAAACTGACAGCTCTCATCCTGACATATAATGAGGAAGATAATATTAAAGATTGTTTGGATAGTATTAAGTGGGTCGACAAAATCATAGTGGTCGATTCATTTAGTGAAGATAAAACCAAAGAAATTTGTCTTCAGGTTGAGAAAGTTGATTTTTA
Source organism: uncultured Halanaerobium sp. (assembly GCA_964649895.1). Taxonomy (GTDB): domain Bacteria; phylum Bacillota; class Halanaerobiia; order Halanaerobiales; family Halanaerobiaceae; genus Halanaerobium. The sequence goes on along the minus strand of CAZYRX010000051.1, from coordinate 2,678 downwards.
TGAAAAAGAATTTGAAGATTTTGCTTCACAGAGAAATTTTGGTTTAGAAAAAGTTGAGACTGACTGGGTTTTTGTAATTGATGCTGATGAAAGAGTTACACCTGAATTAAGAAAAGAAATTGAAAGAGAGTTGAAAGATCCTAATGTTGAAGGCTTTGAAATGCCAAGAAAAAATTATTTTTTGGGCAAGTGGATAAAGTACTGTGGCTGGTATCCAGACTATACTTTAAGAATATTTAAATCAAAATATAGATATCAGGGTTTAGTTCATGAATCTCCTCAGATAGAAAATAGAATTAAAAAGTTAGAAAATCCATTTATTCATTATACTTATAAGAACCTAAAAAGCTATATAGATAAAATGAATCAATATACTACTTTGGATGCAAAAAAGAAATTTCAGGCAGGTAAATCGGCTGGGATTTTTTATATTCTAATCAGACCTTTTTTTGAATTTATAAAAAAATATATAATAAAAAAAGGATTTTTGCTTGGTAGTCAAGGATTGATTTTATCTATATTATCAACATATTATCAATTTTTAAAGAGTGTTAAACTCTGGGAATTAAATAAATTTGGAGATGGAAAAGCATGAAAAATATTGTGTTTTTAAACAGCTGTCCAGTTTGGGGTGGTGGTGAAAAGTGGACTTTTACCACCGCTGAAATATTAGATGAAGATCCAGAGTATAATGTTTACATAGCAGCGGGAATTGATACAGAATTATACAAGAGGGCAGAAGAAGCAGGAATTAAAACAAAAAAAGTTAATATTAAAAGTGGAATAACTGTATTAAATCCATTTAAATCTTTCAGATTTAGAAACTTTTTAAAAAATAAAAATATTGATATATTGTTTTTGAATATGTCACAGGATCTTAAATTTGGTGGAGTTACTGGCAAATCAGCTGGGCTGGACAGAATAATTTATAGACGAGGTAGTGCAATACCAATTAAAGATAGATTTTATAATAAATTTTTATTAACTCAATGTGTTACGGATATTATTGCTAACTCTAAAGCTACTAAAGAAACAATATTGAGGAACACATCACAGTGGTTAAATGAAGATAAAATTGAGCTAATTTATAATGGGATTGATTTAGCTAAGATTGATAAGGCATTAGAAAATCCAGTAGATGTAAGAAAAGAATTTGGAATTGCTGATAATAAGATAATCATTGGTAATATCGGCCGCCTTAGTTATCAAAAAGGACATGAATTTTTGATTGGAGCTGTAGAATTATTAAAGCAAGAAAGAGATGACTTTGTTGTTTTAATAATTGGTGATGGGGAAAGAGAAGAAGAATTAAAAAAATGGGTTAAAGATAGATACTTAGAGGAATATATAATATTTACAGGATTTAGAGATGATGTATATAATATTTTACCTTCTTTAGATTTTTTATTACATACTGCCAGATGGGAAGGTTTTGGTTTTGTTATAGCTGAAGCAATGGCAGCAGGACTGCCAGTAGTTAGTACTAATGTTAGCAACATTTCAGAGATAATTATTGATGGTGAGACTGGTTATTTAGCTGAAGCAGAAAATATTGAAGATATTGCTGCCAAAACATTAAATATGCTTCAGAAAAAAGATAAAAATAAATTAGGTATTGCTGGAAGAAAAATTATTGAAGAAAAATTCACAAAAGAAATAATGATTAAAAAGATTAAATCTTTTTTGGAGGAATAAAATTGGAATTTAAGAATAAAGCAATTAAAAAATTAGATTATTTGATTATTTTTTCAATATATATTACTTGTTTTGCTATATTTATTTCAAATGCTTTAATTAATTTTGGAGCAATTTTAACTGTCTTATTTGCATTAATTAAACTTATTTTAAATAAAGGTAAATTAGATTATGACTTTCATGGATTTTTACTTCCAATGGCACTTTTTTCACTTTCAATATTATTATCAGGTATCAATCATTGGAATGATGATATTTTAACAAACAAATTTACCTTTTCATTCATATTCTTTTTTATAGTAATTAATGAGGTTAGGGAGAACATACAAGTCAAAAAAATGATATATATACTGGTCACTTCTTCTCTTATTGGCTCTATATATGGTTTATATCAATATTTTTATTTAGGCTTTAATAGAATTAAATCCTTTTCTTTCTCTCTAACTTTTGGTAATTTAATTGCTGTAATGGTTATATTTTTTACAATATATATTATTTGGGGAGATTTAAGCAAAAAAACAAAAATTGTTTTATTATTTTTTGATGTAATATTTTTTGTTAATCTAATCTTAACAAAGTCAAGAGGAGCATGGTTAGGTTTTATTGGAGCTGTTTTTATATTAGGTTTTATAAAAAGCAGAAAATTTATGATAGTTTCTTTAATTATTTTGATATTACTGTTTGCTGTGTTACCTTCTCAATATACAGAGAGGTTTAAAAGCAGTTTTGATATTAGTTATGATATGCAAAACAATAGATCTAATACATATCGTATTGCAATGTGGATAACCGCTCTTAAAATATTAAGAGATTATCCAGTATTTGGATTAGGGTATTATAATTATCGGACATCTCTTTCAGATCCATATAAATTAGATATAATCAAACCAAAAGAAGGTTTTATTCATGTTCACAATACTTATCTTGAAATTGCAGCTGAACAAGGTTTGTTTGGGCTTTTTACTTTTTTATATTTAATGTAT
>CAZYRX010000050.1:0-13678 GCA_964649895.1 uncultured Halanaerobium sp. | reverse complement strand
AAAAGATAAAAGTAAATTTTTAATTTTCATTCTAAAATTCTACCTCCTTGTTTTTTTTAAAATTCTTATTACTATAAAATGAATTTAGAATTATGAAATGTTTTTTTATATTTCACCTCCATAATTAATATAAATAATTGAAAATTATTTATATTAATTATATTCCATTTTTCGACCAAAGTCAATTCTTCATTCTCTAGTAAGCAGGTAATCAAATATTTTATGTGCAAGTTCTTCTTTTTCCTGAAGTGGAAATTCTTTCTGCTTATCTCTGCTTAAAATAGTAATTTGATTTTTATCCCCTTCAAAACCGGCATCATCTGAACTGATATCATTAGCAATAATATAATCTGCATTTTTCCTGTTTAATTTATTTTCAGCATTTTCTAAAATTTTACTGCTTTCAGCTGCAAAACCTATTAATAATTTGTTGGCTGTTTTTCTTTTCCCTAACTCAGCCAAAATATCTGTAGTTCTTTCCATTTCGATCTGTAAATCAGCATTTGTCTTTTTTATTTTTTCTTTATTAGTTTTTTTAGGTCTGTAATCAGCAACTGCTGCAGCCATAATAATAATATCGCTTGATTCAAAATGTTTAAAAACTTCTTTTTTCATGTCTTCAGCTGTTTCCACTTGATACTTCTCTACTCCTAAAGGAGTTTCAAGATTTGTTGGCCCAGACACTAAGATTACATCTGCACCTCGATAAGAAGCAGCTTTGGCTAAAGCATATCCCATTTTACCACTCGAATAATTACTAATAAACCTCACAGGATCAAGTGCTTCTCTAGTCGGTCCTGCAGTAACCAATACTTTTTTTCCGTTTAGATCTTTTTTGCTCAGTTCTTTTATAACTGACTGTACTAATGTTTCAGGTTCAGGCAGTCTTCCTTTACCTGTATAACCACATGCTAAATAGCCGGCCTCAGGTGTAATAATTTTATAATCTAAACATTCTAATGTTTTTAAGTTGCGTTGAACTACTTGATTTTCAAACATATGGACATTCATAGATGGAGCAATGAGAATAGGTGCCTGAGCAGCAAGTACTACCGTTGTTAAAAGATCATCTGCAATACCAGCAGCTGATTTTGCAATAAAGTTAGCTGTAGCTGGTGCAATCAAAAACAGATCTGTCTTGTCAGCCAGTTCTATATGTTTAACCTCACTGCTTGTACTTTTAAATAAATCAGTTTCTACAGGTAAATGTGTTATAGAATGAAAAGCAAGAGGGCTGACAAATTCAGCTGCTGATTCTGTCATCACAGTATAAACATTATAACCTAATTTTGTTAAACTGCTTGCAGTACCCAGCATCTTATAAGCTGCTATACCTCCAGTAATTCCAAGTAAAATATTTGCAGACATTTTAAAACTCCTTTAATTTTAGTAATAATCAAATAAATATTTTCAATCATTTAAATATCTTCATTTTAAAGCTTTATCATGTTTTTTAACATAAGTAATTTTATCTTTTTCTATCTCTTCTAAACTTTTAGATGCTGGTTTTTGACTTCTATACTTATCTAGAAGCTCATATCCACCCTCATTTAAATGCCTGGCTCTTTTCGAAGCTAATATAATTATTGTATACAAACTGTCCGCCTTATCTGTCAGCTGTTCAGCAGATGGTTTAGTAATCATTTATTATCTCTCCTTTTTTGCTCTTTAATGATTATTTTTTTAATTTCCCGAACTGCGTCTTCTAGACTATCATTAATGACCTCATAATCATATTTATGTACCTCTTTTAATTCTTTGCGAGCATTATCTAATCTTATATCTTTATTTTTATTGTCTTCAGTATCTCTTTTATCTAATCTATTTTTCAATTCTTCCAGTGAAGGAGGAAGTAGAAAAATATATACTGCTTCTGGATATTTTTCTCGAACCTGTTTTGCTCCCTGTGTATCAATCTCTAAAATTATGTCTTCACCAGAATTTAATTTATTATCAACAAATTTTTTTGGAGTCCCATAATGCTGTCCATGGACAACTGCACTTTCGATAAAGCCATTATTTTCTTCTATTTTTTTAAATTCATCTTCAGAAATAAAAAAATAATCTTCCCCTTCTATTTCACCTTCTCTAGCCTTTCGGGTGGTTGCTGAAACAGAATAAGAAACACCATTGAAATCTTTAAAGAGTTCATCCAAAACTGTATTTTTTCCCACACCAGATGGCCCGGATAAAACAAATAAAATTCCTTTGCTCATTTATATACCTCCACTTCAAAACTAAATTAAAAACTTTATTTATCATCTTCCAAACGGTGTGAAACAGTTTCTGGTTGAATTGCAGATAAAACTACATGGTCACTATCTGTAATTATTACTGCTCTTGTACGTCGACCATAAGTCGCATCTATTAACATACCTCTTTCCCTTGCTTCCTGAATAATTCTTTTTATTGGAGCAGACTCTGGACTAACAACCGCAATAACTCTATTTGCTGCAACAATATTCCCAAAACCTATATTTATTAAATTAACTTCCATGAATTGAACCTCCTATTTTTAGTTTAAAGTTGATTAGCTTGGCTATCCTTATCTTTATTAATGATACCACAGCTATCATTATTTGACAAGGGTTCAATGAATTTCAAAATAAGCAAAAACTCATTTATTTTTTGCTTTAAATTGACTCATCAACTTCTATCTTTTATACTTAAATAGAGAAAATGTATTTATTTCTTAAAAATTATTGCACAGCAGGAGTGATTAAAAATGGCCTTTGATGGAATTATGTTGTCTGCCTTAAAAGATAATCTGCAGAATAAAATTATTGGAGCACGAATTGAAAAAACCTACCAGATAGAAAAGAAAATATTAATTTTAAATCTTCGTCATAATAATCAAAATTTAAAATTATTAATTTCTACAGATCCTGAGGGAGCTAGAATGCATTTAAGTGATTTGGATTATGACTATCCTCCTCATCCACCAGATTTTTGTATGCTGTTGAGAAAATACTTAAAAAATTCTTATATAAAAAATATTACACAACCAATTTTTGAAAGGATATTAACAATTGAAATTGAAAAAAAGGGTAAAAAATTTACCTTGATTGCAGAATTAATGGGGAAATACAGCAATGTTGTCTTAGTAGATGATAATGAGATTGTGCTTGATGCAATGAAACGGATAAATGAAAAACAAAATCAAGAACGTCAGCTTTATCCAGGAATAGTATATAAAGCACCTCCTGGTCAGGAAAAAGCAAATCCTCTCATGGTAAATGATTCAGATGATTTTTTTGAAGTAATTGATGATGATTTTAATCAAGCAGCTTATAGAGCTGTAATGTTTAATTTTAGAGGTATTGGGCCATACTCTGCTAGAGAAATAGTCTTCAGAGCCGATACAGATTACAGTCAGAATTATGATGAACTAACTGAAGAAAAGAAAAAAAAGATAGCTGATTCATTTATAACAATATTTAATAAAATAAAAAATCAAAAATATACTCCTATTATTGCCTTTGAGAATAATGAAGTAGATTATATATCTGCTTTTCCCTTAAAACATAGAAACCCTGATGAAGTTAAAGAGTTTTTAGATATTGATAAAATGTTAGATTTTTATTACAGTAATTTTCTGAAAGATAAAGAATTAAAAAAAGCAATTAGAGAGTTAAACAAAATAGTTAATAAATATATTAACAAAAACGAAAAAAAACAAAAAAAGTTAAAAAAACAATTAGAAGAAAGTAAAGATGCAGATAAATATAAGAAGTTTGGTGAATTGATAACCAGTAATATATATCAGCTTGATAAGGGTGATAAAAAAGCTGTAATTACAGATTATTATAGTGAAAATCAGAAAAAAGTAAAAATCAAACTTGATCCTTCTCTAACACCTTCTGAAAATGCTCAGAAATATTTTAAAAAATATAATAAACTCAAAAAAAGTGTTAAACACATTAAAAGGGAGTTGGCAAAACTTCGCCATGAAGAAAAATATTTAAATCAGGTTAATTTAAATATTGAGCAGGCTGAAAGTTTAGAAGATATAGAGGAAATTAAAAATGAACTAAATGAAGAAGGTTATATAAAACAACAGCAGAAAAGCAAAAGAAATAAGAGGAGTAAAAAATCACCTCCTCGAAAATTCAAATCGTCAGATGGATATCAAATATTAGTTGGCAGAAACAATAAACAAAATGATAAATTAACTAAAAAGATAGCTAATAATGGTGATATTTGGCTTCATACTAAAACAATTGCAGGTTCTCATGTAATAATAAAAAGAGATACTAACAAAAAAGTACCAGATCAGACTATTAATGAAGCTGCTGCTATTGCAGCTTATTTCAGTAAAGCTAGAGAATCAAAAAATGTTCCCATCGATTATACTGAAGTTGAAAATGTAAATAAACCAAAAGGGGCAAGACCAGGTCTTGTTTACTATGAAAATTATCAGACTATTTATATTGACCCTGATCCTGAATTAATAAAAAAATTATCAAATTAGGAAAATTATATTAAACTAATCCTAAATATTTTAATTTTTTAGATATTTGCTATAAATTAAAATTATAATCTTTAAAAGAAAAATAAAAAGAGTGCCTGCAAGTAAAATCATTGCAATAAAATCACTGTTTTTTTGATAATAACTGCTAATAGAGTTTAGTTTTACTTCAGCAGTTATTATTTTTTTATTATTGTACACTTTTATTTCTTCTTTGCCTCCTGGAGCAATATAACCACTAAAACCATTTTTCACAGATCTTAAAACTGAAATATTATTTTCTGCTGCCCTTAATTTTGATGCTGCCCAGGTGAAATTATTGAAAACATTTGATTGAATGTTTGATTCATCAGCAGAATTAATTATTAGATTAAGTTCTCTAGATATATTAGATATATTTTCAAAATAAACAGGATTTAATATTTCAATAGATATTAAGTTAATGTACTTTAATTGATTTATATTTATCGGCTTAATATTTTCTTTTTTAGAAATATTTAAATTTAAATTTAAATATTTTTCCATTAATGAAATAATTTCTGATTTTAAAATAATATTATTTAAGCTTCCTAAATTATTTTTTTGGTCATATCTATTTATTATTTCGAGATTATCGTTAAGCAAAAATAAAGAATTAATTTTTTTAGAATCATAATTTTCCAGATGTCCAGCTCTACTCCCTAATTGAATATATTTGCCTTCTATATCATCTTTAATTTCAGAAAATAATATATCTCTATAATGATTATTTCTTATAAGATCAAAGTCTAAAAAATTTTCGGGAGTAAATATGTATTTAGTTTTGCTTTTTTTAATAAATTCTGCTGCTAATTCTGTATTTTGTCTAGTCTCTGCAAAAATATTTTCTTTTACAACAGGATTGATATTTAATAATTCTAATTTTTGATAACTTTCTGCTGCAGTTTTGTTAAATAAATAAGGAATTGATAAAAGTAAAATAAAAATAATAATAAGTGGTACAGATCTTTTTAATGAAGGTTTTAGATAAATTTTAACTAAATATCCAGCAATTAAAACAGTTAGAAAAGAAACAAGAAAAATACCACCCCATGAAGCAAATTTAATTAATGAATTAAATCCAGTCTGAGTATATGCTAGATAATTAATAGGATTTAAATTTAAATACTTAAAACGTAGATATTCCAGACTGCTCCAGCTTAAAGCCGCAATAATTGGGCTAAAAGAATTCTTCGGCTGTAAAAACTTATTGAAAATAACCCAAATAGCTACTGGAAGCCCAGATAAAATGAAAAATATAAAAATCACTAAGAAAATAAAAACAAAGGGCATTTTTAACTGCTCTTGAATCGGATGATAAATCCAGTAAAACTTTAAAACTGAAGAAATTAATCCAACCAAAAATGCAATTACAAATGAATGCTTGTAATCTTCCTCATAAGTCAGATAAATTAGTGGTATAAAAGCAGCCCAACTTAAAAAGAAAAATCCTGACAAATAAGCTGGTAAAGTAAATAATACTGCTGACAAAATAATTAAATAAAATTCCATATAAATTCCTCCAAAAATTATTATATACTATAAATAACAAAAAGGCCAGCCTTAAGCTGACCTCTTATTTTGAAGATGATTTTTCTAACATTATAAAAATATTTTAAGCACTTTCTACATTTGCTTGTTCTACAATTTTTTCGCTTATTTCTCCAGGTACTTTGTCATAATGTGAAAACTCCATATCAAATGATCCATATCCACCAGTTATAGATTTTAATTCTACAGCATAGTTAAACATTTCAGCCTGAGGAACTTGAGCTTTAATAATCTGCAGTCCATTCTGTGGATCCATACCTTGTATTCTACCACGGCGAGAATTAAAGTCACCCATTATATCGCCCATAAAATCCTGAGGTACAGTTACTTTGACATTCATTATTGGTTCTAACAAAACTGATTTTGCCTGTGTTAAACCTCTTCTAAATGCTTTAGAAGCAGCAATTTTAAATGCCATTTCTGAAGAATCTACATCATGATAAGACCCATCATATAAAACTACTTTGAAATCAACTACAGGATATCCAGCTAAAGCACCCTCATCTTTAGCTTCAATAATCCCCTTCTCAACAGCTGGAATATACTGTCCAGGAATTGCTCCACCAAAAATTTCTTCTTCAAATTCAAATCCTTTACCTCTTGGGAGGGGCTCCATTCTCATCAATACATGTCCGTACTGACCTCGACCTCCTGATTGTTTTTTATATTTTTCTTCAACATCTGCTTTACGCTGTATTGTTTCCCGGTATTCTACCTTAGGAACATCTGTTGTAAAGTCAACATCATACTTTCGTTTACACTCATCTTTTATCATAATAAAATGAATTGTTCCCATTCCAGTAAGCAGAAGTTCCTTTGTTACTTTATTGTATTCAACTTCAAAACTGGGATCTGATTCACTATATCTATTCAAAACAGATGCCATTTTTTCTTCATCTACACCTTCAACAGGAAGGGCAGCCCTTGTATACATAGGTTTTGGGAATTCAAGACTAAGAAAAACAACATCAGTTTCTGGATCTCGCATTGTATATGATGTCTCCAATTCTCCAAGCTTTGCAACTGCACCTATTTCACCTGCAGTCAGATCATCAACATTTTCTTGATCAGCTCCATTTAATTTATATAATTTACTTACCTTTATTTCTTCATCAATATCTGGAATATATACTAGATCATCTCTTTTTAACGAACCAGAGAAAACTCTAAATATTGATAATTTACCTATATATGGATCAACCATAGTTTTACAAACCTGAGCACTAAATTTACTTTCTGGAACTGTTTTAGGCACAGAACCAGATTCTACTAAATGATCTATATGAGATTCCGCAGCTGATGGAAGAATTTTTGTTAAGTCTTCTAGAAACTTTTTGACTCCACAATTTTTTAATGCTGAACCTGCAAAGACAGGTACTAATTCTTCACCTGCAACTTCTTCTTCAAAAGCAGCAGTAAGTTCTTTATTTGTGATTTTTTCATCATCTAAGTATTTAATCATCAATTCTTCATTGAGTTCTACAATTGACTCAATTAGTTTTAACTCATAATCTGCTACTCTATCTTTTTCAGAGTCAGGTATTTCATATCCTTTACCTTTTCCATCTTCCATTTTATATAATTTTTCATCAAGTAAATCAATAATACCTTCTAACTGTCCATCTTCATAATAAGGTAAGGTAACAATAGCAAAATTATCATCATAATTACTCTTCAACTGATTTACAACTTGGTCAAAATCAGCTTCTTCTTTATCAATTTTATTAATGAAAACTGCTTTTGCTAAATCATTTTTTTCAGCTAGTTCCCAGACATAACCAGTATTTACCTCAATACCTGCAGCAGCATCAACTAAAAGAACAGCACTTTCTACCATTCTTAAAGCACTTACAACTTCACTTCTGAAATCTGCATATCCAGGTGTATCTATAAAATGAAAAAGTTTGTTTCTCCATTCAAAACTAAAATAACTATTATGCACAGAATGCTTGTGATCTTTTTCTACAGCACTGTAATCAGAATGAGAATTACCGTTATCAACACTACCCGGCTGATCAATAACACCTGAATTATAGAGCAGCATCTCAGTTAGTGTTGATTTACCCGCACCTCCATGTGATATAAAGCAGAAATTTCTAATATCCTTACTAGTAATCTTACTCAATTTTTCCACCAACCCTTCTTCATTATTAGTTATAATATTTTGTGAATTTAGATGTCAGAATAATATCTTTATTTTTAGATAAATATAAATCTGACAATAAAAAACTAAGATTATTAAGCTGTTAAATTAGTACTTCTATGATAGTTGTTTAAATTCCTTTAATTTTTTGAATATTTATTATAATTATCAGCATATTTTTATTAAAAAGGCCGGCTTATTAAGAGAAAATCATTCTGTTAAAAAAATCCCTTAATTATAAGCCAGCCTGAATAATTAGTATTAATAAACATTAATTAAATTAAATATATTTCTCAACAAATATATTTAATTATTTACATTCACAGGCATTTTTTATAGTTTCTGCTACATTTTTTCCAAGTTCGTAACACTGTTCAAAAGTATCATGATCTGGTGAGAATTTGGATTCAATAATAGGCTCAACTGGCTGACAACTTACTTGATCCTGAAATTCTTTTAATCTCTGAAGTGCTCCACCACTCCAGCTGTAAGAACCAAATATTCCAAGAGTTCTATCTTTTAAATTTCTAATTTCTAAACTCTGAAGTAAATATTCCATGGGTGGGAATATTCCAGTATTATATGTACAACTTCCAATTACTAATCCATTATACTTCCAAATATCATTAATAATAAATGATGAATGTTTTCTTGAAACATCAAATAATTTTATATTTTCAATACCATTCTCCGATAATGATCTGGCAACTGCTTCTGCCATTGCCTTAGTATTTCCATACATTGATCCGTAAACCACAACTACTCCTTCTTCAGTTTCCTGTTGTGCCCACTTATCATATTCTTCCACAATATGCATTGGATTTTCTCTCCAGACAAGACCATGAGTTGATCCTATCATTTCAATTTTATCGATTTTGTCTTTTAGCTTTTTAATGGTATTATGAACAATAGGGCCATATTTACCAATAATATTAGAAAAATATCTTCTGATCTCATCTTTATATTGTTCTACTTCAACCTCATCATCAAATAAAAATCCATTTAATGAACCAAAACCACCAAATGCATCTCCTGCAAATAGGATTTTATCTTTTTCATCAAAGGTCATCATGGTTTCAGGCCAGTGAACCATTGGTGTCAAATAAAATGTTAGCTTTCTCGATCCTAAATCTAACTGATCTCCATCTTTAACAACTCTGGTACCCTCGGTTATATTATAAAACCCTTCTAAAAAACCCATAGTTTTAGAATTACCTATTATCTCCATTTCAGGATAGGCTTGTCTTAAAGTCTTAATTGAACCAGAATGGTCTGGCTCCATGTGATTAATTATTAAATAATCAACTTTTTTATCACCTATTACTGTTTTTACTTTTTCTAGAAAAGTATCATTATAATTGATCTTCACAGAATCAATTAATGCTATCTTTTCATCCTCAATTATATAAGAATTATAAGCTATACCTTCAGGTAAAGGCCATAAAGATTCAAATAAATCTGTTTCTTTATCATTAACACCTACCCAGTATACATCATCAGTCAATTTAATTGAATTATTCAAATAAATCTCCTCCTTTTAATTAATTTTCTAGTTTAAAACAAATATTCCTGCTTTAATAATAAAATTACTTTTCTTTTCTTAGTTTATCTAATATTAATCTAAAGTCATCTTTTAGATCTGCCTCAAAAGTCATCTTCTCTCCTGTTGCAGGATGTCTTATTACAAGCTTTTTTGCATGTAATAACTGTCTTTCTGCATTAGCTATATTTTTAGACCCATATTTTTTATCTCCCGTAACAGGGTATCCTAAATAAGAAAAGTGTACTCTTATTTGATGTGTTCTTCCAGTTTCGATTTTAACTTCAACAAGAGTATGATCTTTAAATGATTCCAAGACTTTAAATCTGCTAACAGCTTTTTTGCTTTTTCTTTTTCTAACAGCCATTTTTTTTCTATGATTTGGATCTCTACCTATTGGAGCATCTATTTTTCCTTTTTCATAAGGAAGAATACCATCTAAAAGAGCAAGATAATATTTATCAACTTCACGATTTTTAAACTGTTTTGCTAAATTCTTATGTGCATTATCATTTTTTGCAATTAGAAGTAAACCACTTGTATCTTTATCCAGTCTGTGGACAATTCCAGGTCTTTTTATTCCATTTATAGCAGAGAGATCATCAACATGGGCAAGCAATGCATTTACAACAGTATCATCATGATGTCCTGGAGCAGGATGTACAACCATGTCACTACTTTTGTTGATTACTATTATATGATTATCCTCATAAATTATATCAAGAGGTATTTCTACTGCTTTGACTTCTGTTTCTTTTTCTTGAACTTTAATAACTAAAATATCACCCTTTTTTATTTTGTAGCTGTTCTGAATTCCAGAACTATTCACTTTCACATCTTCATTATCTATTAATGTTTGTATATATGATCTTGAAAAATCATTGATTTTTTTTGCTAAAAATTTATCAATTCTCTCTCCAGCTTCTTCCTCTTTGACTTCAAAGTTATACTTCTGCATTCAAACACCTCTTATTATTTATCCAGCACAATCAGCTGATATATTAAAAAAACCACACCTATAAAAATAAAAATATCTGCAAAATTTATGACAGGAAATTTATAAACAGCTATAAAATCAGTTACATAAGTAAATAAAATACGGTCAATTAAATTTGCTGTACTTCCTCCAATTAAAAAAATAATTGTTATATATGAAAACTTATTTTTCTCTAATTCACTAATATATATGTATATTAAAAAAAATAAAAAAATAAAGGTTATTATTATAAAAAATAAACGCTGACCTTCTAAAATACCAAAAGCTGCTCCTCTATTTTTTACATACCTAAGAAAAAATATATTAGAAATTAATTCAATACTTTCACCTTCCAACAGCATACTTCTAATAATAAATTTACTTAGCTGATCAATAAAAATTATAATGCTGGAATAAAATAATATACTCATAAAAACAACTCCAATATTAATTTTAACATATCAATTAATTTAAAACAATATATAGTCTTAAAGCAATTAGCTTCTTTAAATAAATTATATCTTTTCTATTTTGTTTAAATGTGGTAATATAGCCTTTGGAAAGCATTTTTATTAACTGGAGATTGATTATAATGGATTTCAAATTTACAGCAAATACTAAAAAAAGAGCAGTTACAATATTTATTCTAGCCTTACCAGCAGTCTTAGAAATGTCTTTAAATACCCTCGTTGGTATGGCAGACACAATAATGATAAGTCGTTTTATAGGTAAAGAGGCTTTAGCTGGTGTTGGCTTTGCTAATCAAATTATATTTACTCTAATTTTTGTTTTTTCTGCATTTAATGCAGGAGCAACTGCAATGATTGCAAGGAGTTATGGTGAAGGCAACCAAAGTAGATTAAACAAAATTATGAATGAAAATTTAACATTAAATATTATTATTGGTGTACTTATAACAATATTTACTTATTTTTTCGCTGAAATGATATTGAGTATTTATGATATAACAACAGAAGTCAATAATTATGGAACAATTTATTTGAAAAACATTGCCCTTGGTCAGCTTTTTATGTTCATCAGTTTTGCTTCTGCAGCTGCATTGAGAGGTGCATCAGATACTAAAACACCAATGTACATCACAGGAGCAGCAAATATTATAAATATTATTGGTAATTATGTTTTAATTACAGGTTTTTGGTTCTTCCCAGAACTTGGAATAGCAGGTGCTGCTTTATCAACTGCATTTGCAAGGTTTATCTCAGCTTCATTATATATGTATATATTTGCAAAAAATAAAGGAATATTAAATTTAAATATAATTTCTATGAAAATTACAAAAGTTATATTAAAACCGCTCTTAAATCTGAGTTATGCAGCTGCTGTTGAACAATTTTTTATGCAGGTAGCTTTTTTTGTAAACGGAATATTTATTTCTCAGTTAAATACTACTGCTGAAGCTTCCTTTAGAATTCTACTTAATATTGAATCAATATCTTTTATGCCGGCAATCGGTATTGCAATTGCTGCGACAACAATTGTTGGTAAACACCTTGGAGAAGGAAAAGCAGAAGAATCATTAAAAGGAGGCCTTACTGCCGCTATTATGGGAACAGCATTGGGAAGCTGTATAGCCTTGCTCTATCTATTTTTCCCTGTTTTTGCCTTATCTATTTTTACAAATGATATTAATGTAATAGAGTATTCTCATCCAATACTAAAGATCGTTGCTTTAAATCAAAGCGTTTTAGCATTTGTAGTAATTATGGTTGGTGCTTTAAGAGGTGCAGGTGATACAAAAGGTGCTATGTATATTACAATTACAAGACTATGGCTCTTTTTTGTTCCATTATCATATTATCTAATTATAATTAAAGATTTTGGCATTTCGGGTGTCTGGATTGCTGAAATAATATCACTTATAATTATTTCCGTAATAGTATTAAAACGATTTATGGATATGAAATGGGCAGAGATAAAATTTTTTGAATAAAAATAAGCGGCCTCAACGGCCGCTATTTTTCTACTCAAATTAATTTGATTTACTACACTTATTCGGACTCTACAACTGCTGCACAGCGGTCACAAATATCTGGATGTTCTTCATGTGTTCCTACTGATTCATCATATTTCCAGCAGCGGTCACATTTTTCACCTCTTGCTTCTTTTACCTTAACAAGTACAGAACTTTCTGTACCTTGATGACTTTCTTCCTCATTTAAATTATTGTTTAAATCTACCTGAGAAACAATAAACAAATCAGCAAGCTGTTCTAATTCAGACTCTAATAATTTCTGTTGAAATTCTGAATTTCCTTTTAGTTCTACAGCAGCTTCCAATGAGTTACCGATTTTCTTATCAGCTCTTGCTAACTCAAGGGCTTTAGATACATCTTTTCTGATGCTCAACAGACTATCCCATTTTGCATTTAAATCTTCATCATAATATTCTTTTACTGCTTCAGGCCAATCTGCTAAAAACACACTCTCTTCAGTCCGCACTTTATCTGGTAAAAACTGCCATACTTCTTCAGAAGTATGAGGTAAAATTGGTGCAAGCATAACAACTAATGCCATCATAATATCATAAAGAGTACTCTGAGCAGATCTTCTACTTAAAGAATCTGTTCCATCAGTGTAAAGTCGATCTTTAGTAATATCCATATATAGTGAACTCATTTCCACTGTACAAAAATTATGAACATCATGATAAACCCTATGATATTCGTATTTTTCAAATGCAGCAGTAACTTTTTTAATTAGTTCCTGCAGCCTAATCATTATCCAGCGATCTAATTCTTTACGGTCTTCATAATCTACATAATTATCATTATAATCAAAATCACTTATATTCCCAAGCACAAATCTATAAGTGTTTCTAACTCTTCTATAAACTTCAGAGTTCTGCTTTAAAATGCTGTCAGAAACTTTTACATCATTTTTGAAGTCAGATGATGCTACCCATAGGCGAAGTATATCTGCTCCATATTGATCAATTACTTTATGAGGTGAAACTACATTTCCT
>CAZYRX010000049.1:0-14314 GCA_964649895.1 uncultured Halanaerobium sp. | reverse complement strand
ATGTTAACATGTGGTTTGGTTCTTTCAAATTTTTGTTTTGCCATCTTTTTCTTCCTCCTTAATTTTTAACTATTCTCCGATGATTTCTTTTGCAATACTTTTTGGTGCTTGTTCATAATGTGAAAACTGCATTGTATAAGTTGCTCTACCCTGTGTTTTAGAACGAAGATCAGTTGAGTAACCGAACATTTCAGAAAGTGGTACGTTAGCATTAACTACCTGAGCATTACCTCTAGGCTCCATACCTTCAACTTTTCCGCGACGTCCATTAAGATCACCCATAACATCTCCCATGTATTCTTCAGGAGTAACAACTTCAACACTCATTACAGGTTCTAGAATAGCAGGATTAGCTTTTTTTGCTCCTTCTCTAAAGCCCATTGAACCCGCGATTTTAAAAGCCATTTCAGATGAGTCAACATCATGATAACTACCATCATTAAGAGTTACCTTAACATCAACAACTGGATAACCAGCAATAATACCATTTTCCATAGCTTCTCGAATTCCATCTTCTACAGAAGGAATGTATTCGCGTGGAATTGAACCACCTGTAATTTTATCTTCAAACTCAAATCCTTCGCCTGCATTCTGTGGCTCAATATCAATCACAACATGACCATACTGTCCACGACCACCAGACTGACGGATAAATTTACCTTCAACACCAATTACTTTCTTGGTTATTGTTTCACGGTAAGCAACTTTAGGTTTACCTATATTTGCATCAACTTTAAATTCTCTTAAGAGACGGTCGACAATAACTTCAAGGTGTAATTCCCCCATACCTTCAATAATTGTCTGCCCAGTTTCTTCATCTGTGTGAACTTTAAATGTTGGATCCTCTTCCGCTAATCTCTGTAAAGCTTCACCAAGTTTATCCTGATCTGCTTTACTCTTTGGTTCAATTGCAACCCCAATAACTGGTTCAGGGAATTCCATTGATTCTAAAATGATTGGATTATCCTGATCACAAATTGTATCACCTGTACTTGTGTTTTTAAGACCAACTAAAGCTCCAAGGTCACCAGCATAAATTTCATCTCTTTCTTCGCGACGGTTAGCGTGCATCTGAAGGATACGACCAACTCTTTCGCGAATATCTGCAGTTGCATTATATACATAAGAACCCGCTTCTAAAGTTCCAGAATAAGATCTAAAAAATGCTAATTTACCAACATACGGATCAGACATTATTTTAAAAGCCAGACCAGAAAATGGTGCATCATCTGATGCTTCTCTTACTTCAGTCTCTTCTGTATCTGGATTAATGCCTTCAATCGCTGGTACATCAATTGGAGAAGGCAAGTAGTCAATAACAGCATCCAGTAACATCTGTACACCTTTATTTTTAAATGCAGACCCACACAATACTGGAATCACATTTACATTAAGTACTGCCTGACGTAATAATTCCTTGATATCTTCAGTACTTACATCACCTTCTAAATATTCCATCATAAATTCATCATCTTCTTCAGCCAAAGCTTCCATTAAATATTCTCTGTATTCTTCAGCCTGTTCTTTCATATCTTCAGGTATTTCTGTCCTTTCAAAAGTGACACCAAGTTCATCTTCGTAAACAATAGCGTCCATTTCTACTAAGTCAACAACACCATCAAATTTATCCTCACTTCCTATAGGAAGTTGAATTGGCACTGCGTTAGCACCAAGTCTTTCTTTCATCATATCTACAGCTCTGAAAAAATCGGCTCCCGTTCTATCCATCTTATTAACAAATGAAATTCTGGGAACTCCATATTTATCAGCCTGTCTCCATACAGTTTCAGATTGTGGTTCAACACCACCTACAGAACAGAATAAAGCGATAGCTCCATCAAGGACTCTTAAAGATCTTTCCACTTCAACAGTGAAGTCCACGTGTCCGGGCGTATCTATAATATTAATTCGATTTTCTCGCCATTGACAAGTAGTAGCAGCTGAGGTGATTGTAATACCTCTTTCCTGTTCCTGTTCCATCCAGTCCATAACAGAAGCTCCATCATGAGTTTCACCCATTTTGTGAACTCGACCTGTATAATAAAGTATTCTCTCTGTTGTTGTTGTCTTTCCAGCATCAATATGTGCCATTATACCAATGTTACGTGTTTTATCTAGTGGAAATTGTCGGGCCACTATTCTCCCCCCTTATATATAAATTATACCTCACGCAACTAAATTACCATCTATAATGAGCAAAAGCTCTATTAGCTTCAGCCATACGATGGACTTCTTCTTTCTTTCTAACTGCGCCGCCTTGATTATTATAGGCATCCATTATTTCTCCAGCAATTCTTTCTTTCATTGTTCTTTCGCTGCGTGCTCTGGCAGATGTAACTAACCAGCGTAAAGCTAAAGTTCTTTTTCTATTTTCATCAACTTCAACTGGAACCTGATAGTTTGAACCACCAACACGTCTTGATTTAACTTCAAGAGCAGGTTTAATATTTTCCAATGCTTCATTTACTACTGTCAATCCATCTTCACCGGTTTGTTCGGAGATGATATCAAGAGCACTGTAAAATGCTTTTTCTGCCAGACCTTTTTTTCCATCTAACATTAATTTATTAATAATTCTACTAACTACAACATCATCATATACCGGGTCAGGCATAATTTCTCTTTTTTCAGCTCTATTTTTACGCACTAAAATCCCCCCTTTTATTTAGGTTTTTTTACACCATATTTGGAGCGTCCTTGTCTTCTGTCTTCAACACCAGCAGTATCAAGTGCTCCTCTAACGATATGATATCTAACACCTGGTAAATCTTTAACTCTTCCACCACGAACCAAAACTACAGAGTGTTCCTGTAAATTATGTCCAATACCTGGAATATAAGCTGTAACTTCTTTTCCATTAGTTAAACGAACACGCGCTACTTTTCTTAAAGCAGAGTTCGGCTTTTTAGGTGTAGCTGTATAAACTCTAGTACAGACACCCCTTTTCTGTGGAGAACCCTCCAAAGCAGGAGCGGAAGTCTTCTTTTTAGTCTTTTGGCGACCTTTACGGATCAGCTGACTAATTGTTGGCATGCAATCCCACCTCCTTCCAGTTATTTCAATAAGGCTGCAGAAGCTGCAGAAACATCAATCCCACAAACTCTGCCTAATTCATTCTTGCTTTCTACTATTTCAAAAGGTATCTTATTATCATTAACAGCCCCTAAAATCTGTTCTTTAAGAGTCTGGTCAATATCTTCAGCTAAAAAAATCTTTTTCACTTCATTATTTTTAATAGCTTTAAGAGTCTGTTTGCTGCCAACCAACAGGTCAGCACCACAAATCTCTTTTTGCATTGCAGTCTACCTCCAGACTGTTTTTGTTGAGCACACTTAAATAGTTTAACAGCTTTGTACTAACATGTCAAGCATAAAATGAAAGAGAGTTTTCCCATTTAATTAGTAATTAAATTTTAAATACTAATAGCCTAAGTTAAATGGGAAAACTCATGTTATTTATATATTAATTGTCAGACATTTTTTTGTTATATGCCACACTATATATTATATTTATTCTACATCTTCTAGTGTTTCTGTTAGGTCATCAAAAAGAGTTCCATCTTCTTTAACTAAATCTATATCTCTATAGTAATCCATACCAGTACCTGCTGGTATCAATTGTCCGATAATAACATTTTCTTTAAGACCCATAAGTGGATCCACCTTACCTTCCAGTGAAGCTTCGGTCAATACTCTTGTTGTTTCCTGGAAAGAAGCTGCAGATAAAAATGAATCTGTAGCTAAAGAAGCCTTTGTTATACCAAGCAGTTCAGGTTTTGCTGAAGCAGTTTCATTGTTTTTAGCAGCAGCCTTTTTATTAGCTTCTCGGAAATCATAGCGATTCACAAGGCTTCCAGGAAGTAGATCAGTATCACCAGGTTTAATAACTTTCAATTTCTTCATCATCTGGCGGACAATAACTTCAATGTGCTTATCATTAATTTCTACACCCTGAGATCGGTATACATTCTGTACCTCTTCTAAAAGATAATTTTGTACTGCTTTTTCACCTTTTACTTTCAGTAAAACATTCGGATCTAAAGGCCCTTCTGTAAGTTTATCCCCAGAAGTTACATAATCATCATCTTTAATAATCATTTTAGATCCATAAGGTATTTTATATGTCTTTTTCTTTCCTTCTTCATTCTCTACAACAACTCGCTTAGAGTTTTTCTTTTCAATAACTTTAACATAACCTTCTCTTTCGGTCATTATTGCCTGTCCTTTAGGAGTTCTACCTTCAAAAAGTTCTTCAACTCTTGGTAGACCCTGAGTAATATCATCTCCGGCAACACCACCTGTATGGAAAGTACGCATTGTTAACTGAGTACCCGGTTCACCAATAGATTGAGCAGCAACAATACCAATTGATTCTCCTATATCTACTAGTTTGCCGGTAGCAAGATTTCGACCATAACATTTTCGGCAAACACCATGTTGTGCTTCACATGTCAGAACAGATCTAATTTTAACTTTTTCTATGCCTGCAGTATCTATCTCTGCCATGATTTTTCTATCAATTATTTCATTTTTTTCAATAATTATTTCATCAGTGTCAGGATTGACAATATCTTCTGCAGCAAATCTTCCCACACATCTTTCTGCAAGAGTTTCTACAGCATTTTTACCTTTAGCTCCGATTGCTTCAACAATAATACCTTCATCAGTTCCACAATCATCTTCTCTAACAATTACATCCTGAGAAACATCAACCAATCTTCTGGTTAAATAACCTGAGTCAGCTGTTCTAAGTGCTGTATCAGCAAGACCTTTACGAGCACCATGTGTAGAAAGGAAATATTCTAAAACATCAAGTCCTTCACGGAAACTTGAACGAATCGGAACATCTATAATTCGTCCAGACGGATCTGCCATCAAACCTCTCATTCCAGCAAGCTGAGAAATCTGAGATGTATTACCACGAGCACCTGAAATAGCCATTATATAAATGTTATTATTTTCATCTAGGTTTTCAAGCAGTGCATCAGTAACATCATCTTTTGCTTTATTCCAGATATCAACAACTTTTTGATATCTTTCATTTTCAGTAATTGCTCCACGTCTGTAATGACTTTCAATCTGGTGCACCTGATCTTCTGCATTTGAGACAATCTCTGGCTTAGAAGGTGGAATTTCTGCATCAGTTACTGCAATAGAAATACCAGATTTTGTAGCATAGTCATATCCCATTTCTTTTATATTATCAAGTGTTTCGGCAGTTTTATCATTGCCGACTTCTTCATATAAGTCTGAAATCAGTTCACCTAGATCACTTTTAGCTATCCTTTTATTTATAAATGGCATTTCTTCTGGTAAGGCCTCATTAAATATTACTCTACCAATAGTAGTTTCAATTATTTCACCATCTATTCTTACTTTTATAGGTGACTGAAGATGAGCTTTATTAGTATCATTAGCCTTGATTGCTTCATCACTATTAGCAAAAATCTTACCTTCTCCTGCAAGCCCTTCTTTACGGGTGGTTAAATAAAAGATCCCTAATACCATATCCTGAGTAGGAATAGTAATCGGACTTCCATCAGAAGGATTCAATAGATTAGTTGTAGCAAGCATCAACAATCTTGATTCTGTCTGTGCTTCAGCTGAAAGTGGAAGGTGAACAGCCATCTGATCTCCATCAAAGTCAGCATTATACGCCGGACAAACAAGTGGATGCAGTTTTATAGCTTTTCCTTCTACTAATACTGGTTCAAATGCCTGAATACCAAGTCGATGTAAAGTAGGAGCTCGATTTAATAATACTGGATGATCTTTAATTGCTTCCTCCAATATACCCCAGACTGATTCATCAACATCTTCAACCATTCTTTTTGCATTCTTTATATTGTGTGCATGCCCTTCTTCTACAAGGCCTTTCATAACAAAAGGTTTAAATAACTCTAAAGCCATCTTTTTCGGAAGTCCACATTGATGCATTTTCAGATCAGGACCAACCACAATAACAGAACGGCCAGAATAATCAACACGTTTACCAAGTAAGTTTTGACGGAAACGACCTTGTTTTCCTTTGAGCATATCACTTAAAGATTTAAGTGGTCTATTCCCTGCTCCAGTTACAGGCCTACCGCGTCTACCATTATCAATTAAAGCATCAACTGATTCTTGAAGCATTCTTTTTTCATTGCGAATAATAATCTCTGGTGCCCCAAGATCAAGCAGTCTCTTAAGTCTATTATTACGATTAATTACCCTTCTATAAAGATCATTTAGATCAGAAGTAGCAAAACGTCCACCATCAAGCTGAACCATTGGACGTAGATCTGGCGGAATTACAGGTATAGCATTCAAAACTAAATTAGCTGGATTTAACCCAGACTCCAGCAGACCATCCATAACTTCAAGTCTACGCACCGCTCTTTTACGGCGCTGGCCTGTTGCTTCTTTAATTTCTTTTTTCAGTTCCTGTACTTCTTCTTCCACATCTATTTTATCAAGTAGTTCTTTTACAGCTTCTGCACCCATAGCAGCTCTAAAGTTATTTCCATACTTCATTTTTGCTTCTCTATATTCACTTTCTGGCAGCAGCTGTCTCTCACTTAATGGCGTATCACCGGGTTCAATAACAATATAATGTACAAAATATATTACTTTTTCCAAAGCCCTAGGTGACATGTCCATAATTAAACCCAGACGACTGGGGATGCCTTTGAAATACCAAATGTGTGTGCATGGTGCAGCTAATTCAATATGCCCCATTCTTTCTCTTCTCACTTTGGATCTAGTCACTTCTACTCCACAACGGTCACACACAACACCTTTGTAACGGACCCGCTTATATTTACCACAGTGACATTCATAATCTTTAGTTGGACCAAAGATTTTCTCACAAAAAAGACCATCTTTTTCGGGTTTTAATGTTCTGTAGTTAATTGTCTCAGGTTTTTTAACCTCACCACGGGACCAATCACGTATCTGTTCTGCAGAAGCAACTCCGATCCTCATTGAATCGAAATTATTCACATTTAACAAGGGTCTCTCCCCTTTCTATAATGTAATTACTCGTCATTATCATCATTATCACGACTTAATTTTAAATCTGTATCAAGTCCTAGCTTTTGTGCAGTTTCCATCATTTCATCCTCGTTCTCAGCAACCTGAAGTTCTTCTTCATCCGAAGTAAAGATCCTTGCATCAAGGCCAAGACTCTGCATCTCTTTTATTAGTACCTTAAATGATTCAGGAATTCCTGGATCAGGTACGTTTTCTCCTTTTACAATAGCCTCATATGCTTTAACTCTTCCTACAACATCATCAGATTTCACTGTCAGCATTTCTTGGAGAGTATAAGCTGCTCCATAAGCTTCCAGAGCCCAAACTTCCATCTCACCAAAACGCTGACCTCCAAATTGAGCTTTACCGCCAAGAGGCTGTTGTGTAACAAGAGAATAAGGTCCTGTAGAACGCGCATGTAATTTATCATCAACTAAGTGGTGTAATTTAAGTATATACATAACTCCCACTGTAACTCTTTCTTCAAATCTTTCTCCAGTTCGTCCATCATACAAGACTGTTTTACCGTCTCGGGATAGACCAGCTTTTTCTAAAATATCTTCTACTTCTTCTTCTGTAGCACCATTAAATACAGGTGTTTCAGTATAGATACCAAGTGCTCTAGCTGCCATTCCAAGATGAGTTTCTAATACCTGTCCAATATTCATTCTTGATGGAACACCAAGCGGATTTAAAACAACTTCCACTGGTTCACCATTTGGCAGAAAAGGCATATCTTCTTCAGGAAGTATCCTTGAAATAACACCTTTGTTACCATGTCTTCCTGCTAATTTATCACCAACGGATATTTTGCGTTTGGTGGCAACATAAACTCTAACTAAACGGTTAACACCAGGCTTTAAATCATCACTCTGCTCACGCGAAAACACTTTAACATCAACAACTATACCTTCTTCGCCATGTGGCACTTTAAGTGAAGTATCTCTAACTTCTCTAGCTTTTTCACCAAAGATTGCTCTTAAAAGTCTCTCTTCAGCAGATAACTCAGTTTCACCCTTAGGGGTTACCTTACCAACAAGAATATCCCCTTCTTCAACTTCAGCTCCAACTCTTATGATACCTCTTTCATCTAAGTTCTTCAGAGCACTCTCTCCAACATTAGGAATATCTCTTGTTATTTCTTCAGGTCCCAGTTTAGTATCTCTGGCTTCAGCTTCATGTTCTTCTATATGAATCGTAGTAAATGCATCTTCCTTAACAAGATTTTCACTAATTAAAATAGCATCCTCATAGTTATAACCTTCCCAAGGCATAAATGCAATCAGAGAATTTCTGCCTAAAGCCATTTCGCCTTTTTCTGTTGAGGGTCCATCAGCTATTATATCACCCGCATCTACATGGTCACCTTTTGCTACAATAGGTTTTTGATTCATACAACTACCCTGATTTGAACGTTTATATTTCATTAATTTATAGCTATCAATTAAACCTTCATCATTTTTTATCATTATTTTATTTGAAGTAACATCAACAACTTCACCATTCGTTTCTGCTATAACAACTGCTCCAGAATCTTTGGCTGCTTTGTATTCCATACCAGTCGCTACCATTGGAGCATCTGTTATCATTAAAGGCACAGCCTGTCTCTGCATGTTAGCCCCCATTAACGCACGATTAGCATCATCATTTTCTAAAAATGGAATCATCGCAGCAGAAACACCAACAAGCTGCTTTGTTGAAACATCCATATAATCTATATCATCTGGATGCACTTCTAATATATCCCCACGTTTACGTGCAACAACAAATTCACTTACAAAGTTATTATCTTCATCAAGCTCTGCATTAGCCTGAGCTATAATATATTTATCTTCTTCATCAGCTGTTAAATAATCTATCTGTTCTGTAACATTATTATCAACAACTCTCCTGTAAGGAGTCATCAAGAAACCAAACTCATTTGTTTTAGCATATGTTCCCATAGTACCAATAAGTCCTATATTAGGTCCTTCAGGAGTTTCAATAGGACAAATTCGCCCATAATGTGAATGGTGAACATCACGCACATCAAAACCAGCTCTTTCTCTGCTTAATCCACCAGGTCCTAAAGCACTTAATCTCCTCTTATGGGTTAACTCAGACATTGGATTCGTCTGATCCATAAATTGAGAAAGCTGACTGCTCCCAAAGAATTCTTGAATAGCAGCTACAACAGGTCTAGTATTGATAAGTGCCTGTGGAGTAACTACATCCACATCTTGGATGGTCATTCTTTCTCTAACTACTCTTTCCATTCTGGAAAGTCCAATTCTAAACTGATTTTGCAGTAATTCTCCAACTGTTTTAAGACGGCGATTACCTAAATGATCAATATCATCTATATAAGCTTCCGGATCATGATAAATCAGTTTAACCATATATTTAACTGTTTCTACAATATCATCTATATGCAAATATTTTCTGTCTTTATCAACATCAATTTCTAATTTTTTATTTAATTTATAACGACCAACAGCTGCCATATCATATCTTTTATGATCAAAAAATAGCGAATCTAACAAATTAGTAGCACTTTCTACTGTAGGTGGTTCTCCAGGACGAAGTCGCTTATACAATTCTATTAAAGCTTCCTCCTTAGATTCAGTACTATCTCTTTCTAATGTATCATGAATCACTTCAGAGTCACCAAATTCATCAGTTATTTCAGCATCAGTTCCAAAACCAAGTGCGCGCAGCAAAACGGTTGATGGAAGCTTTCTTGTTCTATCAACCCGTACAGAAATAATTCTCTTTTTATCATATTCAAATTCAATCCAGGCTCCACGATTTGGAATAATACTACCCGTTATTAATCTTCGTCCATCTTTTGTTCTCTCATCACTAAAATATACACCGGATGATCTTACTAACTGATTTACAACTACTCTTTCAGCTCCATTAATGATAAATGTTGCTTTATCAGTCATTAATGGAAAATCACCCATAAATACTTCCTGTTCTTTAACTTCTCCGGTTTCTTTATTAATTAATCTAACCTTTACCTGTAAGGAAGCAGAATAAGTATCATCTCTATCTCTACATTCTTCTACAGTATATTCAGGATCTTCTAAATAATAATCAACAAATTCTAATACCAGGTTTTCGGAAAAATCTTCTATTGGTGAGATTTCTTCAAAAACTTCTTTTAAACCTTCTTCCAGAAACCACTGGTAAGAGTTTAACTGTGTATAGATCAGATCTGGCAAATCCATCGCATCTTCAATCTTACTGAAACTATATCTTTCCCTTACCGTTGACATCATTGCACCCCCAGGAAATTCTTAATAATTAGCTGAAACTATCCCATTATAATCATTTCTAATTTACCTTATAGACATCTAATAATGATAGCACAGCTAGAATAACTTGTCAAGATTTATTTATTTTTTATCAGCAGAAATTTATTAGAATATAATAATCCTTCAATTTAAGGATGTTTTTAAAAAAATAAAAAATTTATTATCTAAAATGAAAAATAGCCTCACCGTTTAAACAGTGAGACTATAAAGTCAATTTTAAAATTTTAACAAGTGGAATTACTTGAGCTCTACAGTAGCTCCAGCTTCTTCTAATTTTTCTTTCATTTCTTCAGCTTCTTCTTTGCTTAATCCTTCTTTTACATTACCAGGTGCATCATCAACAACACCCTTTGCTTCTTTTAGACCTAATCCAGTTAATTCACGAACTGCTTTGATTACTTTAATTTTCTTAGCGCCAATATCAGCGAGGAATACATCAAATTCTGTTTGTTCTTCCTCAGCTGCTCCACCACCAGCTGCTCCACCAGCTACTGCAACAGGTGCTGCTGCACTTACACCAAACTTTTCTTCTAATTCTTCAACTAACTCAGATAATTCTAAAACACTCATTTCTTCAATTGCCTGCATAATTTCTTCTTTATTCATTATAATAATCCTCCTCAAATTTTTTTAAGCTTTTTGATCTCTAATTTGTCCTAACACTTGAACTAAACCACGTATGTTACCCTGAAGTACATTAACCAATCCAGTAAGGGGTGCTTTCATACCTGCAAAAGCTTGAGCAAGTAAAACTTCTCTGGATGGAATTTCAGCCAGGGATTCAACTTTTTCTCTAGAAATTAATTCTCCATTTAAAATTCCTGCTTTAATTTCTATAACTTCATGATCTTTTGCAAATTCTACTAAAATTTTAGCAGGAGATACAGCATCTTCTTCACCAAAAGCTATTGCTGTAGGTCCTGAAAAATATTCAGTCATATTATTCATTTCTACATCATTAGCAGCAATAGTAGCTAGAGTATTTTTTACAACTTTAAAATCTACTCCTGCTTCTCTTAGCTGTTTTCTTAATTCTGTCATCTCAGCTACATTTAAACCAAGATAATCAGTTATTACTAAGGATTTTGAACTATTAAATTTCTCAGTTAATTCTTTGACAACGGCTTCTTTTTCTGGTCTTGCCACATTTTCACCCCCCTCAAAGTATGAGCCTTATATAAAATGAAAAAACCTCCTGTAAACAGTCAGGAGGTATAATTGCAAAAATAACTTGCAGAAAATTTACCTCGGCAGGAAATTTAAGCATTAAGCCCCTGCTGTCTTCGGATAGTTTATTTACTTTTCTAGATAACTATAACACAAAAATATTACCAGGTCAAATTATTTTAACGTCCAATAAAAGCCATGGTTGCTGCAGGATCAATTTTAACTCCAGGACCCATAGTAGGTGAAATCGCAAGAGTTCTAAAATATCTCCCCTTTGCAGCTGCAGGACGATCTTTAGCAAGAGTGTCCATAATTTTGTGATAGTTATTTAAAAGTTCTTCAACTGTAAAAGAAGCTTTACCGATAGGAAGATGAACAATACCGGTTTTGTCAACACGATATTCTATCTTACCAGCTTTAAATTCGTCCACTGCTTTCTCTAACTCAAAAGTAACTGTTCCCGCTTTTGGATTAGGCATTAAACCTTTTGGTCCAAGAATTCTACCAAGTCTACCCACTACACTCATCATATCCGGTGTTGCTACAGCCAGATCAAAATCTAACCAGCCACCTTCAATTTTTTCAGCTAATTCTTCTCCACCAACAAAGTCTGCTCCAGCAGCTTCTGCTTCTTTAGCTTTTTCTCCCTTTGCAAATACTACTAAAGTAATTTCTTGACCTGTACCTTCAGGTAATACAACTGTACCTCGTATATTCTGGTCAGCATGTTTTGGATTAACTCCTAACTTTGCTGACAATTCAATTGTTTCATCAAAGTTTGCAGTTGCGAGTTCTTTTGCTAATTCAAAAGCTTCTTTCACATCATATAATTTTTCTCTATCAACCTTTTCTACTGCTTCTTTATAACGCTTACTTTTTGCCATTATATTTCCTCCTTTGTGGTAATAACGGATTTAATCCTCCCACGATATTAAAAACTATTTTATCATTCAACAATTTGATGATTTATTCAACTAAAATTCCCATACTTCTTGCTGTACCCTCAATCATACTCATTGCAGCTTCTATACTTCCTGCATTTAAATCCTGCATTTTAGTTTCTGCAATCTTTTTTACTGCATCCTTGCTCACTGTTGCAACCTTGTTAACATTAGGTTCTCCAGAAGCCGTATCAATACCTGCTGCCTGTTTCAAAAGTACTGCAGCTGGTGGAGTTTTTGTAATGAAATCGAAAGAACGATCCTGATATACAGTAATTTCTACAGGTATCAGTGTTCCTTGGTTTTCTTTTGTTTTAGAGTTAAAAGCTTTACAAAATTCCATGATATTTACACCATGCTGTCCTAAAGCTGGTCCAACTGGTGGTGCTGGATTAGCCTGTCCTCCAGGTATTTGTAATTTTATTTGAGTCATAACCTGTTTAGCCATTTTAAAACACCCCTTTCATTCTAAATGATTATTTTCTATATTTTTTAAAATCTAAGATTTTTGTATTTGTGAAAATTCCAATTCAACTGGAGTTTCCCGCCCAAACATTGAAACAAGCACCTTTGCTTTACCCTGTTCAGGATGAATTTCTTTAACAATACCATCAAAATCTTCAAATGGACCATCTGTAACAACAACTTGGTCCCCAACTTCAAATTCAACTGAAATCTTTTTAGCTTTTTCTCCCATACTGCGGAGAATTTCATCTATTTCTTCCTTTTCAACAGGTAGTGGCTTTGTTCCACCACTAACAAAACCAATTACACCAGGAGTATTTTTTACTACATACCAAGATTTGTCATTCAAATCCATCTGAAGCAAAATATATCCAGGGAATATCCGTTTTTTTACAACTTCATTTTTCCCTTTTTTCTTCTCTATTTTTTCTTCAGTTGGTACTACAATACGAAAAATACTTTCTTCCATACCTGTACTGGCTATTCTCTTTTCAAGATTTGCCTTCACTTTTTTTTCATGTCCTGAATAAGTATGGACAACATACCATTTACTTTCTTCATTCATATTTAAGGATTCAATTAAAGAATCCTCACCTCCTCAATCAAGTAATTAATGGAGTTATAATATTAGCCAGTGTCAGATCTATTAAACCAATAAAAGCAATAAGTGCAATTACTGTTACCAAAACAACGAGAGTATTTGAAGTAATCTCTTCTTTATTTGGCCAGTTAACTTTTTTAAGTTCAGATTTAACCTGTTTAAAAAATTTAGTTATTTTACCAAAAAACCCAAGTTTCTTTGCCATTTTTAAATCACTTCCTCAACTAAAATATTAACTTACTTTGTTTCACGATGGAGGGTATGCTCCTTGCAAAACTTGCAATATTTTTTAAGTTCTAATTTATCTCGAGTATTCTTCTTATTTTTTTTGGTAGAATAATTGCGGTTTTTGCATTCTGTACACTCTAATGTAATAATCTCTCTCACCGTAAATCCACCTCCTCAATCAAACAAATCATGTTTGATTATCTATAATTATATAATAAAAATAATAAATTTCATAATCCAATATAAAGATGGACAAAATCTAATATGCACATCTAAATAAAATCAAGATTATTTTTTGCTTAATTTGACATAATACTTATTTAAAAATTAACTGTAATTTAATGGAAATTAAAAAATACTGCATATTATTAAGTCACAGCCTTAATTAATTTACCATATCTACTGAAGAATGTCAATGTTTTTTAGAAAAAAAGCATGTGCAGAAAAACTGCACATGCTTATTGAATTAACTATAAATTTTAGCAAACTTAATTATTTTTAGCTAAAACCAATTATTTTATTCAGTCTATTAAAAAACTGATATAATTTACTCAATAATTTCAGTTACAACTCCAGCTCCAACTGTGTGACCACCTTCACGGA
>CAZYRX010000048.1:0-15366 GCA_964649895.1 uncultured Halanaerobium sp. | reverse complement strand
ACTGTCCACCATCAATTTCTGTAAAATCATCAATTGTAAAATCTGATAAATTCATTAAATCACCTCTTAATCTTATTGTTTTAACTTATATCCTTTTAAAAAAAGGCTCAATTAAATCTCCATATTTAGCTTTTCCAGATTATTAATTAATCCTCTGCTGGATTTCAGGAAAAATTGCAAATACAAATTCTTTATAGCCCTCAACTATTCTTGGAGAAGGTCTATTTACAAGATCCTGGTTGACCAGATACAGCCTCTCGTTTCTATAAGCAGAAGTTTCCCTCATGATTTTTCTATTCCTTAATTTTTCCATTGTTAAACCATCTGGAGAACTGTGTTCACTTGCTATATAAACTTCTGGGTCAGCTGCCAACAAACTTTCTATATTAAACTGCGGCCATGATCCTTCAGCATCTCGACCAATATTATAACCACCGGCCTCTTCAATAATACTGTCTAAAAAAGTGTTACTTCCAGCAGTAATTAGAGGATCAGACCAGATTTCATAAAAAACTCTAACCCTGCTGCTTTTTTCCAATTCAGAATCAACTAAGTTCTTTATTTCATAATATTCTACTCTCATTTCAGCAGTTAAGTTTTCAGCAGTTTTTTCTGCCGAAAGCAATAATCCTATATCTTCAATCATTGCAAGTGTTTCTTGAATACTGTTAGGTCTAAAACCAACAATCTTTATACCGAGTTCGGACAGTCTTCTCACAACTTCTTTATTTGTTACAGATTCAGCAATAACTAAATCGGCTTTTAGAGAAACTATCTTTTCTATATTGGGATCACTTATATTTCCCACACTTTCTATTTCTAAAGCCTGCTCCGGATAATTTGCTGCAGAACTAACTCCAACAAGTTTATCTTCAACATTTAGCGCATAAATCATCTCAGTCACACCTGGAGCAAGTGAAATAACTCTTTCAACCTCTTTTTCAATGATCACTTCTCTTTCCATATCATCAATAAATTTAATAGGAAATTCGGCTGCAGTACTTTTCAAAGAAAATTGTATAAAAATTAGTACAGCTGCAAGTATTATTAAATTAAATTTTTTCACTATAATACCCCAATTCTTTTTAAAATGATACCTTTATACGCTTATTATTACATATAATAAGGATAATTTAAAATATATCGTCTCGTTCAGGAATAGGAATCGGCTCAAGTTTATGTTTGTTTTTTGCAGCAAGTTTTTCTATTTTTTCTTTTATTTCTTCATCTGCCTCACCTGTTAAAATGTAGTGGTCTAATTCCTGATAACTAAAACCCATTTCTGCTTCATCAGTTTGACCGCTCCAGAGACCAGCTGATGGCTTTTTATTAATAATTCTCTCTGGTATATCGAGTCTTTGAGCTAAAGCTTTTACTTCATGTTTTACAAGAACACCAAGGGGAGCTATATCTATACCACCATCACCATATTTAGTAAAATATCCTATTTTAAGTTCACTCCTGTTATCTGTCCCAACTACAAGATAATTTGATGCAGCAGCATAATAATAAAGTGCTGTCATCCTGAGTCTTGGCTTGATATTTACTTCAGCTAGCCTATCTCCTTCAATTCCAGTGTTTTTTAATCCATCAAGAAAATGATCAAAAACTTCTGAAATATCATATTTTATATGTTTTATTGAAAATTTTTCAGCCAACATTGCTGCATCTTCTTCATCCTGTTTTTTTGAATAGCAGGGTAAAATAACTCCTAGCACATTATCTTCAAAAGCTTTTTGAGCAAGTCTTGCTGTAACAGCTGAGTCTATACCTCCACTCAAACCGACAACTGCACCTTTTGATCCTGCATTATTCACTTTTTTTTGAAGCCATTTCACAAGATTTGATTCCACTTTAGCATAATCTATTTTTTCCATAATTTATTCCTTCCAGGGAAAATCACCTTCTATCATTTTTGCAAAACTACCTTTAATACTGGTTATTTCCCAGATGCCATTTGTTTTTTCCAAACTCAATTCGTCTTCTGCTCTAAAAGAATAACTGCCTTCTTGGTCAGTAAATTTAAAAACATAATTAACCTTAAATCTGCTATTGTTTTCACTTGCCAATATTTGCTTAACACTTATATTCTCAAGGCTGTAAACCTGTTCATATTCACCATCAGAATTATTTTGATTAAAAGCACTCTGCATTTTCTCTATAACATGAGATTCAGTTATTATTCTCTCCATATCACCAAGCTTAAATGCTGCTGCTTCATCAATAAGATTCAAATTTTTAGTGCTGAGACCTTCATAAAAATAACTTACTACCTGTTCTGGTTCTGTTTCTTCGGTTATAACAGCAGGTGTATGTGAGAAAACACCAAAGATCAAGCTGCCTCCCAGCACAAGAAAAAAGAGCATAAACTTCCAGTTCTGACGAAAATATAATTTTAAGTTTTCTCTTCTTCTTTTCCAAGTAATTGATTTACCATCGAGCAAATCTTTTCGCTGTAAAAAAGCCGAAAGTTCAATGTCTGATTCAATGTCCTCTAATAATCCAGATGATTCTCTTATGATTTTATCAAAATCTCCACGCTCAGAATCGTCTTTGCTCAGCATCTGCATTAATAAAATGTTTAAAGATTCTGGAAGCTCTGGAATAAGATCTTTTATTTCAAGAATTTTTTCGCCCTGAATTTTATTCATCACTTTTGCTCTGTCTTGATCAGCAAAAATTTTTTCACCACTTAAAAAATAATAAAATACTGCAGCAAGATTGAACAAATATGCTTTTTTGTCCCATTTTTGACCTGCAATTATTTCGGGTGGTTTAAAATAAGCTTCATCAGGTATTTCAAAATCAATACTGCTGTAGCTCTGTCTGATCTCTAAAAAAGCTTGAGGCATTAAATATATATTATCTTGATTATCAATCCAAAAATTAGCTGCATTTATACCTTTAGGAAATATAGACATAATCTTCTCAAAATCATCGGATTTATTTATTGTTTCAAGAATTGATTTAAACTCATTAAGCAGAAACCTTAAACTTACCTTATTTTGATTAAGATATTCTGCCAGCGGCATAATATCCTCAGCTGAATCAGAAAGTAAATAATATTCTCCATTTTCTTTTATGATTTGCTGATAAGAAATGATTTTCGGAGCTAATATTTCAGTTGAGTCAACTAAATTTTTTCTTAAGTTATTCACTATATCAAGCTGAACTTTAGAACGCGGAATAAATTCTTTAAATAATTTCTCTTTATTTAGATATTTCTTATCTGACATAAATATACCCCATTCAAATATGAGCAAAAATAGAGCATGCCGCCCGGCCAATCAATTCTCCAGGCAGCTCTTAATCTGCTCTATTTTGAATAAATTATAATATTAAATCATCATCATGTTTAGTAGATTTTTCAAACTCATCTTTTTTATCTTGATATCCATCACGACCAAAAATACCGTAAGTATAATTTTTACCTAATTCTACTCCCGGCTGATTAAAAGCATTGATATCAAAAAGTTCTCCAGCTACTGCTGTCTGGAATTCAAAGAAATAGAATAGTTGACCAAGTGTAAATTCATTTACTTCAGGAACTTTGACAGTCTGATTCATTCTCTTTCTTTTATTTAAAGCTAGTTCTGTAGCCTTTTTTTCTGTATTAATAAGTTCGGCGAATGAATGCCCTCCCAAATAACCAAGACCATCTAGGTCCTCATATGCTGGAGGAATCTCTAGTTCTTCTGCAAAAGTTTCAACTTCAAGGAAGGTAATAATTTTATCATAAGGGCCTTCCATATAAAGCTGTGCCTGTGAATGCTGGTCAGTTGCACCAAGTGCTTTAATAGGAGTAGGTCCGACATTTACTGTTTCTCCCTGCCTATTAACTTCTTTGCCGAGTGATTCTGCCCAAAGCTGTCTGTACCAATCAGCTACATCACGCAGACGGTCAGAATATGGCATCATAACAGACATTACTTTTCCCTTTTGGAATGCTAAATAATGAATCAAACCATTTATGAGGGCTGGATTTTCCCAGAAATCAGCTTCCCTTGAAATCTTATCCATATAAGCAGCACCCTCAAGCAGTGCTTCAATATCTACACCAGTAAATGCTGCAGAAAGCAGACCAACAGGAGTTAAAACAGAAAATCTTCCGCCAACATTGTCAGGGATATAGAATTTCTTCATACCCTCACGTTCAGCAATTTCTATAAGATATCCGGAATCAGAACTGGTAGTTGCAATAAAATGTTCTCCCACTTTATCTTCTCCAACTTTTTCTGCTACGATCTTTCTTGCCAGAAGAAACTGACTCATTGTTTCTGCAGTACTTCCAGATTTAGAAATTACATTGAATACAGTTTTTTCAGGATCTAGTTTATCGAGCATTGCTCTAATTCCCTCTGGATCAACATTATCACTTACAAAAAGACGAGGATAACCGTTTCTAGCTTCCTCAAAAGAATTATAGTATGGATCATTGATCGCTGTTTGAACAGCAATATTTCCCAGAGCAGAACCCCCGATACCTAAAACAACCAGATTATCGAATTTTTCTTTCAGCTCCTCTGCTGTATCTTTTAAATCTTTAACAATTTCTTTCTGCTTATATGGAAGCTCCATAAAACCCATTTTGCCTTCTTTTTCGGCTTTTAATATGTTATCTCTGGCTTTAAGTGCTTTTTCTTTTGCAGCTTCAATTTCCTGACGGGTAAATCCTTCTTCACCAATCATTTCTTCAAAAATATTATTGATGTCTAATCTAATCCTCAGATCATCTTTGTTTTGAGTTTTCATTTTTGCAGACATAGTATTCCTCCTTAGGTTTAAAGTCATTATAAATCTTATTAATACTATCACAAGTATATATTTTTCGCGGACCTTTTGCAAGATTTTACTTATTTAATAATTATATCGGATTTTAAGATATATGTAAAAATATTTCTCTCTAAATTAGATTCTATTTGAAAGAAGTTAGACTTTTGTAAAGCATTTAACTTTATTTTAGTCGTTTTAATCATATGATATTTATATAAATACCCTATAGGGGTATAATAGGGAGGCTTAAATTATGTATACACTATATTATATTGCAGGTATTGCAGCTGCAGTTTCTTTTTTTGCAGACAGAGAAAAAACAATTAAGGGTTTGAAAATCGGCTGGAAAAAATTCAGTAAAATCTTAGGAACCTATTTAAAACTTTTAATTATATTATCCTTTATTCTTCTTATATCAGATCAGTTTATTATCAATTATCTTGGGGGACAGGCACCGTTTATCGGACTAATTATGGGACTAATTATTGGTTCAATCACGATGATGCCGGGCTTTATTGCTTATCCACTGGCCGGAATTTTAGTATCCAGAGGTGTTGATTACATGGTTGTGGCAGCATTTATTACTACTTTAATGCTGGTTGGAATTGCGACTTATCCTGTTGAAAAAGAATATTTCGGAATCAAAGCTACAATATGGAGAAATATTGCAGGATTTATTATATCAGCCTTTATTGCTTTGGCTACAGGAATACTTTATGGAGAGGTGTTTGTATAATGGATAAAAAAGATAAGAAACAGAAAACTAATCAGAAAAATAAAATGAACTATTATATATTTGCAGTATTTTCAGCATTTATGATAGTTTCATATTTTATGAATTTTGAACTCGGAAATAGAATCACTTCTAACTTTATGATATTTGCTAAAGATATGGGAGCACTTCTTCCTCCAGCGTTTGTTTTAATAGGATTATTTGAAGTCTGGGTCAGCAGAGAAAGTATAGAAAAGAACTTCGGGAATACCTCAGGTATTAGAAAATATATCTATGCAGTACTGTTAGCTGCAACAACTGTTGGCGGTACATTTGTGGCTTTTCCAGTAGCAAACAGCCTTTATCATAAAGGTGCTAATTATTCATCAATTTTCACTTATGTAACAGCTGCTTCACTAGTGATGATACCGATGAGTATAATGGAAGCTTCAATACTCGGAATTAAGTTTACAGCAATTAGAATCGGAGTTTCTTTACCACTAGTTATTATAAGTTCAATTATACTGGGCAATTTTTTCTCTAAAATTAATTATAAAATTCCTCAGCCAGATTAAATATGATTATATATAAGCTAAATATAGTCATTTAATCTTAAACTATAATTTATGAAAAGCACCAGCTTTTAAGCTGGTGCTTTTTTTGATTATATTAATTTATATTTAAACTTATAATCATTAGATTGAATTACAGCAAAATTATTCTTCCAACCAGGTATTCCAGAAAAACGGCTGCCAGGCAGGTTGATAATTTTTAAGTTCAGATCTTGTTATATGAAGCCTGCTGAAATCAAGTATATTGAAATAAGGAACTGAATCCCACATTTCATCATAAAATTCTTGAACTATCTTATAACGTTCCTCATAGTCAACCTCTTTTACCATTCTTTCAAAAATTTTATCCATTTCTCTTGATTCTTCAGAATCCCAGTTTGTTATCCATTTGTTTGTACCTGTCCATCCTTGGTGAATCTGTGGATCAGGAACAGTTTTAATAAATGGTGAAAGATGAATATTCCAACCTTCCAATTTTGCTCTCTTTTCTACAACTGTAGGCCTATCAAAAAGCTGCAGTTCTACATTGATACCTATCTCTTCTAATTGATCCTTGATAGCTATCGCTCCATTTCTTTCCATATCATCATCCTGTCCACTCAAAATCACGAGAGGAGTTCCATCATAATTAGCTTTTTCTAAAAGTTCTTTTGCTTTTTCTGGATCATACACTCCGTATATACCTTCACCGGCTGTTTCATCATGCCAGGG
The DNA here is from genome assembly GCA_964649895.1 of uncultured Halanaerobium sp. GTDB lineage: Bacteria > Bacillota > Halanaerobiia > Halanaerobiales > Halanaerobiaceae > Halanaerobium. The sequence goes on along the minus strand of CAZYRX010000048.1, from coordinate 8,598 downwards.
ATTACCTTCTTCATGAAGTGCAGGTTCAAGTCTCCAAAAATCAGGATTACCTATCATTGCATAACCCAATTCTTCAAAATCAAGTGCATATACAAGTGCCTGTCTTGCATACTTATTATTAAATGGTGGAATTCCATTATTTGTTATCAAAACTGCCATTTTATCCGGATAAATTATTTGCGTATTTATATCTGGATTAGCTTGAAAAATCTGATACTGATCTCTTGGTACTTCTTCTGCAAATTGAAACTGCCCTGTCTGTACACCTGAAACTCTAACCTGAGAATCTGTAATAAAATTAAATACTATTTTGTCAAGATAGGGGATTCTTTTACCTGCAAAAAATGATGATTCTAAAGAACTAGGTGAATAATTATCAAATTTCTCAAGAGTTAAATTCTGATCTGGAATCCAGTTTTCAACTTTATATGGTCCTGTTCCTACATGTTCAGTTATAACATCATCTCCAAACTTATCAATAATTTCTTCAGCTCTTACTACAAACTTTTGATTAGATACTGGAGAAGCCAGAATATTTAAGAATGGAGCATATGGCTCTTCAAACTTAAATACTATTTTATAATCATTAATTTTCTCTACACTATCAAAATATGGTTCAACAATATTGCCACCATTGTTTAACCTCAGCCACCTATCAAATGAAGCTAAAACATCATCAGCATTCATTTCCTGACCATTGTGCATCATAACTCCCCTGCGCAAATTTACAGTGTATTCTCTACCATCTTCCGTCACCTGATAACTTTCTGCCAAATGAGGCTGCACCTGTAAATTCTTGTCAAATTCAAACAGGCCTTCATAAACATGATTCATCATCGATGAAATCATTGAATCCGTAGAATTGTCTGTATCTAAATGAGCAACTGACATCTTCACCGCAGCATTTAATGTGCCGCCATATCTTTCTTCTTGTGCACCAACTGATAAACTAAATATTAGTGTAATAAGCAATATCAAGACTGCTGTCATATTAAACAATTTTTTCATTTTATTCACCTCATTATTAATTTTTTATACTCCCCTTTAAGTGGGGATCAAGAAAATCTCTTAAACCATCACCCAATAAATTGAGAGATAAAACAGACAAAATAATCATTACACCGGGAGAAATAATCAACCAAGGTGCAACTGTCATATATGATCTTGCATCAGTAATCATTCCACCCAAACTAGGAGTTGGAGGCATAATACCTATCCCCAAAAAACTAAGGGCGGCTTCATCTAAAATAGCTAGTGCAAAATTAAACGTTGCCTGCACAAGTATTGGAGAAGCACAATTCCTTAAAATATAATTAAAAATTATATAATTATCTTTGGCCCCAACCGCTCTGGCAGATTCTACATATTCTATATCTTTTATAGATATTACTGCACTTCTTACTATCCTAGCCATTTTAGGAAAATATGCAAATGATAATGCAAGTATTATATTATATTTCCCTGCTCCCCAGATGGCTGCTAAAGAAATCGCTATGATAATACCAGGGAATGCCATCATTCCATCTAAGAATCTCATTATAACATTGTCCAATCTTGGATAATAACCAGCAAGAACGCCTACAATTACTCCAAATAAAGCAGTTAAAATCACGACAGAAAGACCAACCTGCATTGAAGCTCTGATCCCATAAATCAATCTTGTAAAAACATCCCTCCCAAATTCATCAGTTCCCAAAAAATGATTTGAAGAAGGTGGTTTTAATCGATTACGGGCATCATTATTCTCAGGATCATAATCAGTAAGCACTGGTGCCAGCAGAGCTAGAGTAAACAAAATTATTAACATTATTAAAGCAGTTATTATATATGGATGTCTTAATTTACTTATACTTTTATTAAATAACAATGTAAATCTCCTCTTATTCATACTTTATTTTAGGATTGAAAAATCCATAACTTATATCTACAAATAAGTTTAAGACAAGATAAATTAGAGCAACAAAAATAATACAGGCCTGAATTACCGGAATATCTCTTCTCATAATTGCATTTATAGCTAAAAATCCAGTACCCGGAATTACAAAAATAGTTTCTATAATCCAGGTTCCTCCGAGTAGAATAGCAAAATTATGTCCAATAACTGTTATAACAGGAAGCATCGCATTTTTTAAAGCATGTTTTAAAACTACATTCTTTGCCGATAACCCTTTGCTTCTCGCTGTTCTAATATAGTCCTGTTTAAGTGTATCTAACATCGCACTTCTTGTCATCCGGGCAACAAGACCAGCCTGCATAAATGCAAGTGTAAAACTTGGTAATACTAGATAACGAAATGCTCCCATACCAACCTCAGAAAAAGACTTGAAACCACTCACAGGAAACCAACGGAGCTTAACTGCAAAGACAAAAATCATCATTAAAGAAAGCCAGAAACTCGGTATAGATATTCCAAAAAGTGATATTGTAATAGAAAATTGATCTAATATTTTTCTGTGATTAACTGCAGCTGTTATCCCAAGTAAAAGTCCAAGAGCTACACCTATAATTTCAGCTGTCACAGCAATCATGAAAGTTGGTTTAATTCTGTTTAATAATACCTCAGAAACAGGAGCATTTAAATATAATGAGTTTCCGAAGTCTCCTCTTATTATACCAGATAACCAGATAAAAAATCTGTAAATTAAAGGCTTATCTAAACCCAGTTCCTGCTCCAACCTTAAAACCTGTTCTTCTGTGGCAAAATTACCCAATATTACTCGCACAGGGTCTCCAGGCATAAGATTTGTGATAAAAAAAGCGATTACAGCAACTATTAATATAACTGGAATTAATAGAAGAATCCTCTTTATAATATAATTTCTCAACTTATTCACATCCCAATCCCAAAACAAAATACTTGTTCAACATTTTAAAATAAATAATTATTAATTAAATTAACAAATAAATTTATTAAATTTAATGTTATCATAATCACAATATCATTTCAAAATAATGGAATTTAACACTAATATTTATAACTAAGATTAAATAAATGTAATTATTTTATTAAATTTGAAAATTTTACAGCTATTTTGGCTCCAACAACTGCATTGTTTTTTACGAGAGCAATATTTGTTTTGAGGCTCCTGCCTTCTGTAATTGTTTTTATATAATCAAGTAAAAATGGTGTTAATTCTTTACCTTCTATATTTTCCTTTTTCGCCTCAGATAAAGCCAGCTCAATCTTCTCATTCATATCATTATAAGGTATTTCTGATTGTTCTGGAACTGGATTAGCAATCAGTACTCCACCTTCTAAGCCTAGATTCCATTTTGCATTTAGAATCTCTGCTGCATGTTCAGGTGATTTTAGTGCAGCATCACATTTAAAACCACTCTTTCTGCTGTAAAAGGCTGGAAATTCATCTGTTTGATACCCTAAAACTGGTACTCCAAAAGTTTCGAGTCTTTCTAGAGTTAATCCTATATCTAAAATAGACTTAGCTCCTGCTGCAATAACTGCAGTAGAAGTTTTCTTTAATTCTTCAAGATCTGCAGAAATATCAAAGCTATTTTCTGCACCTCTATGTACACCACCAATACCACCTGTAACGAAAATCTTTATTCCTGATAAATTTGCTGCTATCATAGTTCCTGCTACAGTGGTGGCACCATTCTTCTTCTCAGCTATTACAATCGGCATATCTCTTCTAGACACTTTTACAACATCTTCTGCTTGACCTAAAAACTCAATTTCTTCTCTATTTAAGCCTACTTTAATTTTACCATCAATAATTCCTATAGTTGCTGGAACTGCACCATGCTCACGAATAATATTTTCTATTTCTAATGCAGTTTCTATATTTTCCGGATAAGGCATCCCATGGGCAATAATAGTAGATTCCAAAGCAACTACAGCATCATTTTGAGTAATCGCCTCTGCAACTTCTGAACTAAGCTCTAAATATTTAGTTAAATCTTTTTGATTTTTAATCATTTATATTCCTCCAAATTTATTATCTAAGATTATTATTTTACAAGATTTTTCTGATTTCTGGATTACAGGTTAAGCTGCTCTGAATAGTTATAGATGCAGCTTTAATCCCAAGATTAATTGCCTCATCTACATCTTTTTTCATATGCAGACCTGCAGCAAATCCTGCAGTTAATGCATCACCTGCTCCTGTTGTCTCAATGATATTTTCTAATTTTACTTTTTCAGCATTAAAATGAATGAGTTTTGATCTTCTATTTTCTTTTTCAAAAAGATAAATCCCTTCTTTACCAGCACTTATTATCATTACCGGCAATTCTGGTGGTTCTTCTGAATATTTTTTAAAAATATTATTTATTCTTTTAGAAAAAGAAAATTTCTTATCTTCCTCCCGTAAATCAAGCAATATTTCTGCCTCATCAATATTAGCTCTAAGAAAATCAATCATAACCAGTCTGTTTTTTAATTTTAAAATTTTTTCTACAGAAACTGCCTCAACTAAATTAACAATATTTCTTTCTTGACTTAATTTTAATAAATATTCAATTATATCAACTTCTAGATTACAGTCTATTACTAATAGTTCAGCAGAAGCTATTATTTCAATATTTTTATCAATATACTCAAAGTCTATTTCTTTTAATATTTTCATGTCATTAATAGCACCGATAAGTTCACCACTATGATCAAGATGAGCCGAATAAATACCCGTTCTAAATTTATCTTTTGATAGAATTTTAATATATTCAGTATTAACATCGGCACCTTTTGTTTTTCTAAGTAATTCTTTACCAGTATGGTCATCACTTAAAACACTTAGAAATATTACGTTCTGACCAAGGTTAGCTAAATTTTCAGCGATATTTCTACCTACCCCTCCAGGACTCTCTTCAATCCAGCCTGGACTTGAACTGTGTTGTATATAATTTTTGCTGTAAGCTTTAATGTCAAGATTTGCTCCACCTACTACGACAATATTTTCACCATGATTTTTGATGCTTTACTCACCCCCACCAAGTTTTTTTATTTCAATATTTAATTTAAATAATAACCAAATGAAAATAGTTTGTTAATATGTTAAGATATTTATTAAATTTTTTCTTTACTTAAGCCATTATAACTGATTAATATAATCTGATTTAATGTTATCATTTGTTATATTTTAATTCAATCTTAAATAATTTTCTGTAAAACATATTTCATATAAGAGTAAATCACCCTTCAGATATCTATAATATACTAATTTTTGCTCCTTTTGCTCGGAAGCACCTATTTAAACCATATATAATATAATAAGAGTATAAGCTTGTTTTTGTTGACAAAAGAAGCAATGAAAACAAATATTTTATCCACTCAATGCCATTAACTATAATTTGCTGATATTAAAAAAATTCAAATTCAAGATTTTTAGTATATTAGCCAAAAAACCGCCCCAAAAGGGCGGTTTTAACAGCTAATATGTTCTAATATTACTCTACTACTTCAATCTCTTTATAACCTTCCCAGTGATCATGAAGGTTACAGAATGCATAAACTCTTAATTTGCATGATTCTTCTAATTTAACATTTAATGTAGCTTCTGCTTTCATATGAGGAGTAAATGTTACTCTTGCAAGACTTGCATACTCAGCATATAAGTCAAAATACTCAATAAAATGACCTGGCTCCATTGGATGCTCAATTTCTTTACCAAAAGTAACAGTAACCTCAAAAGCTTCACCTTTTTTTACTTTGTCAGGACATTGAATATAAGGAACATGCTTTTTTTCTAGAGCAGTCTTTTCTTCACCAGTGTTTTCTAATTTGTTAAGTTCATAAGCCATTTTTTAAATTCCTCCTTATAATTTTAGATAATACTAATATTTATTATAGTAAACAGCCATCACGGCTGGTTCACCCGCAAAACTTTCAATATAGTCAGTATTTTGCTTAATTTTTCCATAAATTATGGATATAAGTAATTATTACTACTTAAAATTATAGCATCTAATTCTTTGTTTTGTCAAGAATTTCACTTAACAATCAAAACCTGAAAAAAATTTAGAAAATTTTTAAATTTCTATGTATTATATCTTTCTATTAAAATCTCTAATATCCTGCTTTAAAATAGAAAAATGACTAATTTTTCTATTAAATTAGCCATTTAAATCTATGCTCTATTAACTATTTCTTAATCTCATTTTTTCATTTCTAATTTTTTTACGAAGTCTAATTGCTTCAGGAGTAATTTCTACCAATTCGTCATCATTGATAAATTCTAAAGCTGTTTCAAGTGTAAATTTCTTTGGTGGAGCCAAACTAATACTATCATCAGAACCAGAAGCTCTAACATTTGTCAGTTTTTTGTTTTTACATGGATTAACTGCCAAATCATTATCTCTATTATGAAGGCCAATAATCATACCCTCATAAACTTTTGTACCCGGATCAACAAACATTTCTCCTCTTTCTTCTAAATTGGATAATGCATATGACATTGCTGTCCCATCTTGATTAGAAACTAAGACTCCATTATTGCGCTGTGGAACTTCTCCTTTAAACGGTTCATACCTGTCAAAAGAACGAATCAATGTTCCTTCTCCACTTGTATCATTAATAAACTGGCTTCTAAAACCAATTAATCCTCTTGTTGGAACAAGATATTCAAGGTGAACATAATCATTCTCAGGGAGCATTGACTGCATAATTCCTTTGCGCTGATTTAACTTGTTTATAACAGTACCTGAATATTTTTCTGGTACTTCTACCATTACTTTTTCTATTGGTTCATGTTTTTTACCATCTATGGTTTTCATTAAAACCTCAGGTTTAGATACAGATACCTCATAACCTTCTCTGCGCATATTTTCCAATAATATAGAAAGATGAAGTTCTCCTCTTCCAGAAACTTTGAAAGCCTCTGTATTTTCTGCTTTTTCTACCCGAAGGCCAACATTGACCTCTAATTCTCTCTCCAGTCTTGCCTTAAGATGACGTGTAGTGAGATATTCTCCCTCAAGCCCAGCAAATGGTGAATCATTAACAAGGAAATACATAGCAAGTGTGGGCTCAGCAATCTCTATCATAGGTAGTGGATCAACTTTAGAAACCTCACAAACTGTTTCTCCAATAGATATATCAGAAATACCTGCAATTGAAACAATTTCCCCACTACGAGCTTCATCAACAGCATTCTGGTTTAAACCCTCATATACTGATAGTTTAGTTATTTTACCCTTTTTAATAGATCCATTTCTTTTATAAATTTCAATCTGCTGACCATCTTTTATAGTACCCTGATAGACCCGGCCAATTCCTATTCTACCGAGATAGTCGTCATATGCAAGGTCATATACCTGCATCTGTAAAGGTTTGTCATCTAAATCTGGATAACTATCTACACTATTTATAATTGTTTCAAAAAGAGGCTCAAGATCTTCACTTTCATTATCGAGTTCATAAAAAGCCTTTCCTTCAACAGCAATTCCATAAATTACTGGGAACTCCAGCTGCTCATCATCTGCAGATAAATCAATAAACAAATCTAGAATCTCATCATGCACTTCTTCAGCGCGATGATTATTTTTATCTATTTTATTTATAAAAACAATCGGTTTTATTCCTTTTTCAAGAGATTTTTTTAGCACAAATCTAGTCTGAGGCATTGGTCCTTCTGCAGCATCAACTATTAAAATTGCTGAATCAACAGCTTTAATTACACGCTCTACTTCAGAAGAAAAATCAGCATGTCCGGGTGTATCTACAATATTAATCTTAACTCCATTGTGCTCAATTGCACAGTTTTTTGAATAAATTGTTATTCCTCGCTCACGTTCCAGATCATTACTATCCATCACACAATCTACAACATCTTCATTCTCCCTAAAAACACCACTCTGATTTAAAAAAGCATCAACAAGTGTAGACTTACCTGCATCAACATGGGCAATAACTGCAAGATTAATTATTTCTTTTTTTTCCAATCTAAAAACCCTTTCTATTATAAAGTCATCTTAACTCCCTTATTATTTAACTTGTAATCTATCTTAAATTAATTTGTTTATTAATTAATTGAAATTTTTAATTTGAAAATTGCTCAAAAGTTAAATAAGCGGTCATACATCAGAAAAGCCCTGACCACTTTAAAAGTAATCAGGGCTTTCAATTCTATTATAAAACTTTTATTTGCTTTATAACTTAACGATATTAGCAGCTTGTGGGCCGCGATCGCCTTCTACGATTTCAAATTCTACTTCCTGACCTTCGTCAAGGTTTTTAAAACCGTCTTCTTCAATAGCTGAGAAGTGTGCGAACACGTCGTCTCCGTCTTCTCTTTCAATAAAGCCAAAACCTTTTTTCCCATCAAACCACTTAACTGTTCCTGTGTAAATCATTAAATAATTCCTCCTATTTTCTCGATGGAAGTGTTGCTTGTATTTTGTTTCCATCTTTAACAGTGTAGCATTATTAAATGCTCCTGTCAACTGTTTTTTTGAATTTTATTTTTTTAATCTTCAATTTCTCTTTTATAGACCGGCATTTAGCCGCTCAAACACTTTCTGTATTCTAAATTACACTTTTAATTTCAATTCTTACAAAGCTAATAGTTTAGAAAAGCTCTGTCCAATTGAATGAACAGAGCCTTAAATTCATAAAACTATTATATGCTTTATAATTTAACGATA